>JAISIV010000139.1 GCA_031261865.1 Lactobacillaceae bacterium
TCTTGGTATGTTTATCATGGGTGTCCTTGTCCCTCGATGGACAACTATGAAGTTCCCAATGGTAATTTCTACTGTTGATGTTGATAAGAAGATTATCACCGCCGCAAAAACTGAAGCAAACAACTTCCTTAGTCAAGCACTTGGTGATGGTTCGGCAACAAAACATTTAGAAGGTTTGGAAGGTCTTAAGAATACTCTTACTAACTTCCCAGGTTTCACAAAAGTGACAACTCTTCAAAACATTTTGGATCAATTGATTCCTGGTCTTGCACCATTGCTAATGATGTTCTTGACTATGTGGTTGCTTAAAAAGAATGTAAAACCTCTATGGATTATTCTTGGATACTTCGTATTAGGTGTTGCAGCTTACTCAGTTGGACTTCTCGGAAAGTAAAAATAAATTAGTCGGACTTGTCCGGCTTTTTATTTAGAAAGTATTATGGATAAAAATATAAATATCGATTTTCAAACACGTGCAAATGCGATGATGTCACCGTTGAATACTAAAACCGGTGTCATCAGTATTGGTCAACCGGGAATGGATTTTCTTGGTGACAATAACATTAGCTTTCTTCAGTTTCCATGGTCGTCGATTTCATATGTAAGTGTTGACAACTTTTTCGGATACTGGAGAGGAATTTATGTAGTTGATAATACTGGTCAACAATATCAATTTGTGACCAGTAAAACTCATAAGTTAATTGAGGCAATCGCTAAACACTTAAAACCTGAACAAATTCGTCAAAGAAAAAAGAATTTTTCAAAGGATAAATGATTCTAAACTACTTGTTTTTAGCAAGTAGTTTTTTTATTTTGAAACTAAAATATAAATATGATTACAAACGAAATCCAATCATTATTTGATAACGCTCAGAAAATAGTTTTTTTAACCGGCGCCGGAGTATCAACGGCTTCTGGAATACCTGATTACTGGTCAAAAAACGGTATTTATAACGGTGTAACAAAAAGTCCCGAATATTTATTGAGCACACAAGCTCTAAAAAACGAACCCGAAAAAATGTATCAATTTATGATGGAAAACATGTATTTTCCTGATGCCAAACCAAATATAATTCATCAAAAAATGGCAAGTTTAACTCAGTCAGGACAAGCCAACATTATCACTCAAAATGTCGATCAACTAGATGATAAGGCTGGGGCAAAAAACGTCATTTATTACCACGGCTCTCTTTATGACATTTACGGCGTAAAATCTCACACCCAATCGAATTACGATTATTACAAAGACAACATGTATTTACCTGATGGAGAAATGCTGAGACCTGGAATTACTTTATACGGTGAAATGCCACCATATACCAAACAAGCCGCTTTAGAGGTTCATGATGCTGATTTAATTGTCATTGTTGGAACTAGTTTTGTCGTTTATCCATTTGCGGCTCTTTTGAATTACGCAAATAACACAACCCCTATTATTTCTATTAACTTAGAACAAATTCCAGCGCCGATTAATGTACAGCAGATTATAGGGGATGCTACAGAATTTTTTGACGAGCTAAAAATATAGTTCACATGACACATTCTAAGTATGTGTAAAATAGATTGTATGAATTTTGAAAGACGAATTGAAAATTTAAGAAAGATGTTTGATGTTCTGGAAGTAGATGCCATGATTGTCTACCAAGGAAATAACAATAGGTACCTCACAGGTTTCGCGGGTGGAACAGGTGAGGGAATGCTAGCAGTTTCTCGCTCCCACGCTCAATTCGTTACTGATGGAAGATATCAAGAAGAATACCAAAACAACATGCCCGAAGGCGTAAATTTCGTGGTTTCAAGAGATTATTATGGTTTAACTCTTGAAGTGTTGAAAACTTGGGGCGTGAAGAAAGTTGGTTTTGAGGACACTATTCCTTTTGTCGTTTGGGATTTCTTCGATGACAATTTAGATGAAAAAGTTGATTTGCTTCCTTTGGAAAAGCCAATTGAAATTCTTCGCGAAATTAAAGATGAAGATGAATTATTCAATACAAGAGAAGCGGCTCGTTTGTCAGTAATTGCTTTCAATCAATTATTAGAACAAATTCATTCAGGAATGACTGAAAAAGAAGTAGCAGATTTGCTTGATTTTCTTGCTAAAAAAGCCGGTTTAGAAAAAACTAGTTTCGATACGATTGTTGCTTCTGGAGTTAATTCTTCTAAGCCTCACGCCACGGTAACTGATCGAAAGTTACAAAAAGGTGATTTAGTGACGATTGATTTCGGCTATTACTATAATGGTTATACCTCAGATATCACCAGAACTTTTGCAGTAGGTGAAATTGACGACCAACTAAAGGAAATCTATCAAGTTGTACTGAATTCTGAAAAGGCCGCTCTTGCTGCTACTAAGGCAGATATGAAACTTCGTGATTTAGATAAAGTCGCTCGTGATGTGATTGACGAAGCTGGTTTTGGTGAATACTTTAATCACTCTACCGGACATGGAACAGGGTTGGATATTCATGAAGGACCTGCAATTTCTGCTCGTTCAACCGATGAATCAAGTCTCAGAAATGTGTTGACTATCGAACCAGGTATTTATCTCCCTGAT
>JAISIV010000145.1 GCA_031261865.1 Lactobacillaceae bacterium
AACGAATCAATTGATTCTTTAATAAATGCACGGTTCGAATTTCTAAAGTCACTTAGTTTTGTCGTGAACGACTTAATTGCGTCAGCTAAATCTTTAACCTTAGGACGTTTCTTAGCTATTTCGCGTTCAACTTTGTTGTACCCACGCTTAATTACATCGTCCTCACGAGCCTGCCCGTAAGTTTCTAGAATGTGACGAGCAGTGAGTTTAAGAATATCTGGAGAGCGGAGATCTTTTTCGTCAATTAATTTTTTAGTCATATCGCGGAGTTTGACAATTGCAGTCGTCTCTGGCGAAATTTTGTCACAGTCAGGAGCATCTTTAATCATTTTTTCAGCGGCCAGCCGTGCATATACAAAGTCGGCATCTTGTCCAATTCCAGCTTTTTCAGCTTTTTGGCTGATGCGTTCAATAACGCCAAACCAATAAACTTTTAGTTCGTCTTGGACGATTTCTTCACCCCAACCAGGATGAATTTTATTCTTCTTAAAATCTGAAATTAGGCGACGAGCATTCTCTGTTTCTTGATTACCAGTAGCAGTCCCGTCATTTATTTGAGCATAGTAGTTGAAATGAAAATCCATATTTTTCTCCTCTATTGAAAATATGTTTATAGAATATTGAGAAGTTGTAAACGTTTTCAGTGGAAACAGTGATTGTGAAAAGAATAAAATGTGAAGTTTATTAGAATGGATGAATGAGTAAAGTAGCTTTTAGTTCCGACAATCATCTGGATATCAACAAGCAAGACTTCATGGATATCATGAAACGCCAAACAGAATATTTAATTTCTAACGATTATGATTTTTATTTTTTTGCCGGCGATTTAAGTAATGATTTTGAAAAGACTTTAAGGTTCTTTGAGGATATGGCCATTTATGCTGGCGGATTTGTCGCACCATTCTTTATTGCCGGTAATCACGATATGGGGAAAGGAATTTCTTATAGCGAACTTGAAAGTTTAGAGCAATCACAATATCTCCATCGTCAACGTATTCAAATAGGGAAGACAACTGTTGAAGGAAATAATGGTTGGTATGATTACTCGTTCGTAGGTGATGATTACCCCATTGAAGAAATCGAACATTTTAAAAACGGGCTTTGGTATGACAGGGTCATTCAACAGGATGGCGTCAGTGATAAAGAACGCTTTGAGACTAATTTAGAGCAGTTGAGACCTGCGGACATCCTGGTAACTCACTTCTTGCCTAACCACCATCAAATTAAGCGTTTTAAGGATCAACCTAGATGGGATCTTAGTAATGCCGTAATGGGGAGCGATGGATTTGGCGAATACGTCATTGAAAATAATTTCAAACACGTCATTTATGGACATATGCACATCAATGAGGAGTTTGAAAATGGTGGAGTTTCTTTCCATAATGTCTCTGTTGGCAACAAAAAAGAACTTAATGATCAGGGATTTTTCGAAGTTTGGAAAAATAAGCTATTAACACTTGAAATTTTTTAAAGAAGTGTTTATTATATTTAAGTAACGTTTTCGGGAGTGTAGCGAAGTTCGGTTAAACGCGATGGACTGTAAATCCATTCCTTCGGGTTCGTAGGTTCGAATCCTACCGCTCCCATTGAGAAGTAGCAATACTTCTCAAAGCATTACATTAATGTTTTGCTTGCAAAACATTGCCCCTTGGCCAAGTTGGTAAGGCTCAGGTTTTTGGTACCTGCATGCGCTGGTTCGAGTCCAGCAGGGGCAACTAACCGAACATTTGTTCAGGTATTCATACCGCTAATTCAGTAATGAGTTAGCGGTTTTTCTTTGTATCTTAACAATTTCATAAAATCTTCACACTTTCATATTTCATAAATAAACACCATAAACCCGCACTACTAAGCCATTTCTTATCATTATTCCAAAGGACCGTTAACCCCCCCCATATCACAAGTGCACAAAGTAATTTAGAGGTGTATATTAAAAGTAACTTTATTGTGAAATAAGTATGAATTTGGCTTGTTTTGCCAGAGTTTTAAAAAGGAAAGAGGAGACTAAGAATTTTATGAGAGTCAAGTTGTATAAAGACGGTAAAAACTGGGTTGCGGGAGCTATCGCTATTGCAGCTTCTTTGGTGTTATTTACTGTTAACGCATCAGCAGATACCACTACACAAATAAATACAAATACTGCGACAAAACAGGTGGTTAATGACGCTAGTTCTTCAGAGAGTGCTACTGATACGGTAACTTCTGAAGCATCAAATATTGTTTCAGATGCAAGTTTGGCACAATCAACATATACGCAAGAAGTACCTACTTCAGAAGATACACAAACTACACAGGAGTCTCAAACATCTGTACAAACTACTAATGCTGAAGTAACATCAACTTCACAACAAGTTACTTTGTCTTCAAATGCTGGAAAGACTATTTCAGTTAACGAACCTAAGACCATCTATATTTCAGTAAAAGATACTGATTACAAGAATGTACAAGTAACCTCTACGTCTTCAAATTTTTCAATTTCTAAACCTCTATATGATGCAGTTAATCAACAATATTCTGTAGTAATTACAGGTTTGAATAGTTCAAATGGTGTTTCAGATCAAATTCAAGTTCGTGCATATAAGACTACTGATTACTCTCCATCTAATACTGACTTTATTTCAACTAACTTTTATCAACAAGTAACTAAAAATACTGAAGTATCAAAACTTATTTCAAATACCTCTTCTATTGCCATTGAAAATGGATCTCAAAACATCTCTCTAGTTCTCCAAGAAAAGCAAGCTAATAACTTCAACCACTCTCTATCTATTAACCCAGATAAACTTTCTAACATTATTTCAAATGATGAAAGCGTAGTTAAAGCAACCAAAAATACCGATGGAACTATAAAACTAACTCCCGTATCTTTAGGTACTACTTCTGTTTCATATACCTATGTAGATGAATACGGAAATAGAATTGATGGAAAACTTCCAATTACTGTTAATTCACTTGATTTCTTTAAAAACATTCAAAGCGCTACTTACAATGTTAAAAACGCGAACACTTCAACTATTAATTACATGTTAGAAGGTTCAACAAAGCAAATTAACTTCTCTTATTTAGAAGGTAATTCTAGAACCTATGGTCATACTGCTGATGAAATCAGAAGTTATAAAGACTCAGGTTATCAAGTTACTTTTAAGTCAACTAATCCATCATTTACTGTATCCGAAGATGGTCTAATTACTGCCGTAGGGCCTATAGATGAACTGACTTCAACAGCTAATATCCAAATAGTTCTTTACGACCCAGCTACAAAGACTACAAGAACTCAATTCGTTATCGTAGCTGTAGCTTCTGTAAACAACCGAGTAGACAGCCTAGATACAAAAACTATCAATGATGTTTCAGGAATCAAAAATACTGACATCTTAA
>JAISIV010000117.1 GCA_031261865.1 Lactobacillaceae bacterium
TGATTGATCAATTTGGATGGTTTGGGTCTGACACTAAAAATTTGTCGCTTGCCCAATTCTTTGGCCTTCTACTAGTTATCATCGGCATGCTTTTAGCGACGGGGATGATTTCAAAACAAGAAGAATTAGAACTGGAAGAAGAAACTCCATCAAAATTACCCTGGCAAATTTTAGGAATCATCGCAGGAATGGCAACTTCAGCCCAAGCAACCATTAATGGTCATCTCGGAATTGTTTTGCATTCTTCAATTCACGCCGCCGCGGTATCGTTCACATTAGGCGCTATAGTGTTAATTTTGATTGTCCTCTTCACGCGTGTGCCACTAAAAAATATCGCCGCTGCCACCCATGCTGGTCTGCAATATTGGTGGATTTGGCTTGGAGGTTTACTTGGCGCTTTCTACGTTTTCGGCAGCGCTTGGCTTGCTCCTATTATCGGGACCGGCCAATTGGTTATCTTGGCTTTGTTCGGACAATTAGCATTAAGCGTTTTCATTGACCAATTCGGTTTACTTGAATCAATAAAAAAGAAAATTACTACTCCACGTTTGTTTGGCCTTTTAGTTATGTTCGTTGGTGTTGTAATCCTGAGGGTTTTATAAATGCAATTAGCAATCGTTTTCTTTCCAATTCTATTAGGCAGTTTTTTGTCTTTTCAATCAGCCGTTAATTCTAATTTAAGAAAAAGAGTTTTGTCACCTTTTTTTGCTTCGGGAATTTCATATTTTGTAGGCTCACTTTATTTGATTATTCTTACTCTAATTACGCGCCACACACTGTTGATTTCATCTCAAACATTTTCCGATAACCCTTGGTGGATTTGGCTTGGTGGCTTTATCGGAGTTTTCGGTTTGCCGATTGGCTTAGTTTTATTTCCAATTCTAGGTGCGACCCAAGCTTCAGTTTTGCCAATTTTGGGTCAAATTGTTATGGGTGTTTTAATCGATCAATTTGGTCTTTTTGATTCCGCTGTAAAGCCGCTTACCTGGTTAAAATTTGCCGGGATTATTTTAGTCGTTTTTGGGATGCTGATTGCCACTGGTTTTATTGGTAAACATCAAGATGCTAAAAAGGTCCCTCATGAAATCGTCTGGCAAATCATCGGCGTTCTTTCCGGAATTGCCATCGCTTCTCAAGCTACAATCAACGGCCAATTAGGAATTGCTTTAAAGTCTCCAATTTATTCAGCGGCAATTGCTTTTTCTATTGGGACAATCCTCATGAATCTTTTCGCCACTAACTGGCCCAAGATAAAAGTTCCTTTTTCTAATATTAAAAATGCTTTCAAAATCAAACCAAAGCAGTCTTGGATTTTTCTTGGTGGAATTTTGGGCGGATCATACATTTTAGGCACGGCCGTTTTTACACCGATGATTGGTACGGGGCAATTCGTCGTTCTTAGTTTAATCGGACAACTTGGCGCCGGAATTGCTATTGATCAATTTGGATTATTCGGATTGCAAAAAAAGCCGATTTCTTTTTTACGGATTGTCGGCATTTTGATTATGGTTCTAGGTGTTTTAGTGGTTAAAGTTTTCTAAACTTGGCGTACATCTCTTGCTACAATTGAATCATGAATGTAGCAGAAATGTTTGAACAAGTTTATAACCAGGATTACAACGAATTGGATTTAGAATTCGATGAGTTTTTAGCTGCCCAAGTTAAATATAAAAACGCTGTTATCAGTGGGGAAAGCGCACTCACTTTGCATTGGTTAATCGATGCACGAAATGATAAATTACAATTGACTTTCAAACATGGCAAACACGCCATCGACGATCCAAAAATTGATTTTTTCTACAAAAAACCAGAAAAGTTTGAAGGTGACTTGCAACTTATTGACACTCCTTTTGGCAATGAAGTGGTCGCTCTCACACCTCAAAGAGCCATTTTAGATATTTGGGAAAATACTAAATCGGACATTAGATGGAAAAAACAATCTGTAAAGAATTTTATTGATGGTCCTCAAAAAATGTCGGATTTGATTGACTTTATAAACCTAAGACATGGAAGTCAAAAATTACTAGATTACCTCTATGCCATGAAGGAGTTCAATTATGTCGGTTAATCCTAACGTTTTAGTTTTCAGATACTCAAGAGAAAATAAAATCAATGTCAGTGATTCCTATCTGAGATACTTGTCGCAAAAAATTTGGGAGAGGCTCTCTCTTGTTTTTGGGGACCAACTTATCGCCAAAGGTGGTCTTATAATTTCTGAATATTTAGATCAGCCATCCCGCGTAACAAAGGATATGGATGCGACTTTATTGGCTGAAAAATACGATGAAAATCAGTTGTTTACATCGTGGCGTGAGGCACTAGAATTAAATAGAGATGATGGTATTGTCTTAACCGATATTTCTTTCGTTAAAGAAAGAGTTACTATTTCAAAGCCAATTCCAGGATACTTAGTCAAGATGAAAGTTGAACTCCCTAGCATCGATCCACAGCGCCCGAAGAAGAGGGTCCGCCTACAAATTTCAGCTGATGTCACGATTGAAAATAACGTTGTTCCTAAACCTCAAAAGCTTAATTTTCGTGCTTTTGCCGAAAATGAAACGGCAGTGAATGTCTATCCCATCGAACAAATCGTTGCTGAGAAAATGCAGGCCATTTTGAATCATGGTGAGAGAACAACAAGGATGCGTGATTTTGCCGACCTAAGTTCTTTGTATGATTTGTACCGAAATAATATTTCACTGCGAGATTTGGCTGCGTCAGTTTGGCATCAACAACTTTCTCGCTTAATTATTTTTGATTATGGAATGCTTACTAGGATTTACGACCTGTTGAGAGAAAACAAAAACTCTCAACGATTATGGGATGAGTATGCCGAGAGGAATGGTATAACCACAAGCTTTGATCAAATCCTAGACCAATCATGGCAGTGGTTTAACGATTATTTCGCCTATGAAGAAGAAAATTTAATTACTTCGTAAAAACTGTTTGGAATTCCCAAACAGTTTTTTAAACTTACCAATTATTAAGAAAGCCACAAACCGCCCCTTATGTCCTTTATAATTTTATTGATGAGCAAAAAACAGCTTAGTTACATGAAATTCAAAAGATTCATTGATATTTCTGGGTCACTATTCGGGCTTGTTTTTTTGTCGTGGTTATTTTTGTTAATTGCATTAATTTTAAAAGTGCTTCATCCCGACCAACCAATCTTCTTCAAACACATTCGAGCTGGCTATAAAGAAACGCACTTCATGATGTATAAGTTCCGTAGTATGCGTTCTGACGCTCCAACTTACTTCGAACGCCATCCTGAAGACTATCAACTATTTGTAGATAATGATTTTAAATTCCCTGCAGGAAACGACCCCCGTGTTACTCGTTTCGGCCGTATCCTTCGTAGAACGTCACTTGATGAATTACCTCAATTGTGGAATGTCTTAAAAGGTGAAATGAGTTTGGTTGGTCCGCGCCCAATTACCGATCCTGAATTAAAATTCTATGGTGATCAAGTTCCAAAATTACTTTCTGTTCGTCCGGGGATGCTTGGTTTATGGCAAGCACTCGGTAGATCCGATATCGCATATCCAGAACGAGCTGATATCGATTTAGAATATGTCGACAATATCGCCTTCTGGTTCGATATGAGTATCGTTTGGAAGAGTTTGAAAGCAGTCTTTTCAAGAAAGGGAGCCTTCTAATGTATCAGAGAGTTATTAAGAGAGTTGCTGATTTTTTAATCAGCTTGGTGTTAGTTGTACTTCTTTTTATACCGGGTTTGATTGTTGCACTGGTTATCAAACTTGATAGTAAAGGACCAGTTTTTTTTAAACAAACACGTTATACGAAAGACACTCGTCCATTTACGATGATTAAGTTCAGAACAATGGTTACGGATGCGCCAATTCAAGCTGCTGGACAAATTCAAAATCCAAAACAATACATCACAAAATTTGGTCGTATTCTTCGAGAAA
The DNA here is from genome assembly GCA_031261865.1 of Lactobacillaceae bacterium. Taxonomy (GTDB): domain Bacteria; phylum Bacillota; class Bacilli; order Lactobacillales; family Lactobacillaceae; genus Oenococcus. The sequence continues at coordinate 3,933 of JAISIV010000117.1, forward strand.
CCTCAATTGACGAATTACCACAATTATTGAACGT
>JAISIV010000143.1 GCA_031261865.1 Lactobacillaceae bacterium
CAACAAACGGCACCACTACAAGGTTTATTATTGTGTAAAACTGTGGAAAGTGGTGTGAATTGTCTAAAATCGCATGAGTTATGCACTTATCGGTGCAAAAGAGTTTTAACAAGGTGTTAATACGCCGGATTGTGTTGTCCACAGCCTGTTGAAAACTTCATCGTGAGGCCTTAAATTAATACTTATCAACTATGAATAACGAATTCAATATCGAACAATTTGCATTAGATATCCAAATGCACTTTCAAAGTAATGAGGAGCCTGTCGCTTTTCTGGCTGCAATAAAACCAATGCGCGTGGCTTCAGTCAATTTAGACACTGGGGTTGCTCAAATTCAGTTACCTACAGAAATTGCTAAAGCAGCCTGGGAAAACAATAATGCTAAATACATGCGTGACTTTATGCGCTACTCCTTTGAAGTAACCGGTGTTCCACTAACCGCTGAACTTTCAGTGGTTACAGAAATCGTTAATGAAGATCTAGTAACGACTTCAACCACTGGAGAATTTAAGACTTCTCTAAACACTGAAAATAGTCATCTGAACCCTGATTACACTTTCGAAAAATGGGTTCCGGGATCGTCAAATGATATGGCCACTGCCGCTAGTCAAGGAGTCGCAGATGCTCCTGGTCGAGAATATAACCCTCTCCTTATATATGGGGATTCAGGATTAGGAAAAACGCACTTGATGCAAGCTATCGGTAATAGAATCCAATCGACCAATCCCGAAAAAGTTGTTAAGTACGCTACTTCTGAGGAATTCTATGTTGAGTTCTTGAATGGTATTCGTTCTGGTGCAGACATTAGTTATATGGATACTTTCCAGAAAAAATATCGTGAAGTCGACGTACTTCTTATTGACGATGTGCAAATGTTTGAAGGTCAAGTCCGCGCTCAAGAGGAATTCTTCAATACTTTCAACGCCATTACTCGTGATGGTGGACAAATCGTTATGACTTCCGATCGTCTTCCCGATGAAATTAAGATCGAGGATCGTCTGATTACGCGCTTTAAGCAAGGTATTTCAGTCTTAATTGAAAAGCCCGACGAAATAACGAAAATTGCCATCTTGATGAATCGTGCTGAAGAACAGCATCTAACAATCAATCGCGATGTTATTGAAATGATTGCAAGACAAGTAAATGGCAGCGTTCGTGAATTAGAAGGTGTCTTTAACCAAGTTGCTCTCTTAGCAAAAATGGGTAAAGACGTTACTTATACTGAAGTCGAAAAAATCTTAGGTCGTTTGTCAATCACCACGGCCCACACTATTTCAATTGCTGATATTCAAAGAGCCGTGACTGATTGGTATGGCGTTAGTTTGTCAGAATTAGTTGGAACAAAGCGCTCGAAGAGTATTGTTTTGCCTAGACAAGTGGCTATGTATCTTTCTCGCGTATTAACAGATGAATCATTGCCTAAAATCGGCCAAGCATTTGGAGGAAAAGACCATACAACAGTTATGCATAGTACAGATAAAATTACTTTGCAAATTGAAGAAGATCCAACGTTAAAAAAGACGATTGATCAATTGACCGAACAGATTAAAAACTAGTCCAAACAACGTGTTGAAAAGTGCGAAAAAATGTTTGGTTTGTCCACAGGGTTTTCCACAGCTGTTAATATTGATATAACGGCGTTACTAAGGCTTTTCCACAGTACTAACAGCCCTTATTATTATTATTAATTATTTACAAGAACCAGAGAGGTCTCAAAATGAAATTTTCAATCAATAAAAGCGAATTCGTAAAGCGAATCGAAATCAATAACAAAGCCATTTCTGGAGCGACTTTAAACGATGTTTTAAAAGGTTTAAAAATTACCCTCTTAGATGGTGAGATGACAATTGTCAGTGCCTCGACAGAACTTTCTATTAAGACAACTACTAGAAAAGACGAAAAGAACAATCTTGCTATTTTAGAAGAAGGCGAAATTATTGTCGCTAATGCGGCTTACTTCACTGATATTCTAAAAAGACTCTCTGGAACAATGGTAGATTTCGAAGTAGTTAATGGAAATCAAATTAAAATTTCTGGTGGACAAGCTGAATTCTTTATCCCAGCAAGAAACGCCGCTAACTTCCCTAACTTACCAGTCATTGATGACACTAAAATAATGACAATCTCAAGTCCTCAATTATTGAACGTCATTAAAGAAACTATTAAGTCAGCCGGAATCAAAGACACTCGTCCTATCTTCCAAGGTTTGCACTTCTTAATTTCAGAACATGAATTAAAAGGCATTGCAACAGACTCACACCGTCTAGCTCAAAAGATTATTCCAATCGAAAACGGCGCTGACGTTGACGCAGTTGTGCCGTACCGCACGCTTAACGAATTAGCTTCAATGCTCCCTACTTTGCCATTTGTTAAATTGCAGTTCGATGAAGTTTATCTCGTTACTGATATGGAAGATGTCATTTTCTACACTCAACTTATCGTAGGAGACTTCCCTAATACCGATCGTTTAATTCCTGAAGAATACATCACTACAGTAACCGTCGATGTAGCCGACTTAATGCCAGTTGTTGAACGAGCTCACCTAGCTGCTAAACAATCTAATAACGTTGTAATCACTTGGAATATGAAAGACGGCGACCTAACAATCACTACCCGCCAAACTGAAGCAGGATCTTTCAAAGAGGGTGTTCAACTTAAGACTTTTGAAGGTGAAAACTTGACTATCAGCATGAACCCTGAATTTATCAAGGATGCTGTCAATTCATTAGGCCAAGATATTGTTGAAATTGGTTTTACTGGAAACTTACGTCCGTTCACGATTAAACCAGTTGGTGAGAAGGACAACAATAATTTACAGTTGATCACTCCGGTTAGAACTATAAATAGTTAAGTTTTAGAAAAAATCGGCAAAAAATACAAAAAATATCATTTTCATTGAAAAGCCCTTAAATCGCATTTTTAGGGCTTTTTTGCTATAATTGTTAGGTGATTAAACGGGAGGTAAGGATGCAAAAAGTACCGATTAATACTGAATTTATCACTCTCGGCCAATTACTAAAAATCGTCGATATCGTTGACTCCGGAGGAGCTGCTAAATATTACCTAGCAGAGCACCCAAATGATTTTCTAGTTAACGATGAAAACGACGCTAGAAGAGGTAGAAAATTACGCATTGGGGATGTTATTAAAGTAGCTAACCATGGCGAATTTGTTATAGATGGAAATTAAAAATATCCAACTAAAAAACTACCGAAATTACTCAG
>JAISIV010000043.1 GCA_031261865.1 Lactobacillaceae bacterium
GCTGGCTGGCTGGCTGGCTGGCTGGCTGGCTGGCTGGCTGTTAGATTTTAGATTATTTTCATCTGTCATAATGTATATTATCTCACACCATTCAAATTGGTCAAATTTACAACACGGAAACCGAAATCCCCCGACATCTTCCGACAAATCTCAACTAAAAAAGTCCTGCCACCAGCAGAACTAAAGGATTCTAAGTATTTAAGTAATATTCCCTAAACGGAACAATTGTGAAAATTAACGATAGTCACCAGCTATCAAGTATCGCTGACTTCTTAAAAATTCGTATAAAGAATTATGGCTATAGAAAAATTAATTGAATATTTGCCTGGTTTAACTGTGTTAATTTCCTTAATTGGACTTTTTGGTAACTTTTGGCAAAACTATTATGCAAATCGTCTAAAAATTATTGAAAAAACTTCAGACTTGATTACAAAATTTAAACAACGTGTTTCAATACCTTTTAATACCTTAATTGATCTCATCTCGAATGAAAGAACTGAAAGGATTAAAGAAGCTGAGAAAAGTGGTGCTAAGTTAGCTGATTCCGATTTCAACGAAATCACTCTTTCAGTCTTAGACCTTCACGGAAAAGAAATCCTGGGATTATTAGATGAGCTAAATCAATTGAATTATTTATTGAGAAGTCGATATGTCAACACGAAGGATTTCATCGAGTTTACATCCAGTGATATCTCGAAAATAGTCCCGTTTTTAATCAAAAACAATTTAATCTCCACAATAGAAATACATTCTTTTCTAGACATAATTAATATAATGGTGGTAATGAAAATGACTGAAGAACAAATTGCTGAAAAAAAGTTGGCCGATGCCAGAAGAAAAATCGAGAAATGGAGAGAAGAAGGACTCGCAGCTAGACGTGAAGCCGAAATAAAGTATTCGAGACACGTTCTTCCTCTGCCTGATTGGGCAACTGAAGAAGGTCAAGCAAAACATAACGGGTTAATTTAAAAAGGGATTCAGTTCAAAAGTTTGAATTGAATTCCTTTTTTAGTATTTCTTCCAATTATCTTTTTTGTTCCCTCCGGAAATAAAGTTACTGCTCCCGTTTGAAATTTTCGTACTGCCGTCGCTATAAGTCGTTAAATTACCAGTTATTACACCAGTGATAGTTCTACCGTCTGGTGTTCTGATTGTTTCTAAATTACCAGAAGTGGTTTTTGAACTTCCATCAGAATAAGTCTTAAAGTTGCTTGGTCCAGTTGAGTAACCACCTTGGGTGTAATTTGAAAAGTTATCAGATCCAAATTTCATTCCGCCGCCTTGGCCGTACATATAAGTAGTATTTTGCTGAGTATTTGGAGATGTTGTCGTTGATTGATTTGAAGCTGGACTTCCAGAAAAATAATTATTGGTATCTTGTTTTGTACCAGTAGAACTCGATTGGCCTGAGCCAAAACTATTTATATTGCTGAAGTTTTTCTTCCTTAGTTCTTGAATATTTAGAGTTGCTCCAGGTAGAAAAACACTAATATACCAATTAAATATTTTTATCATTGAAGCCCAGATTGCAATAACTAAGATGAAACCAAATATTCCCAATGCCGCCATTATTTTTCTTCACTCCTATTCATAACCCAAATTGCAACTAACGTCAACACTACACCAATTATCTGAAATGTCCCGAGGTGCACTCCAATTAATTGGACTGAGAGAATTGTCGCACTAATTGGTTCTAACATCCCCACCATGCCAACCACTTGAGGTTCAATCATTTTTAAACTTGCGATGTATAGCACGAAGGCTGCAATACTTCCAAAACCAATAATAAATATCAATAACGAAATGTCAATCAAATCAAAACGATAACTCGGATTGTAAACTGGCGATACGAAATTCGAAACCAACCCTCCAATCGTCATCCCCCAACCTGTAATCAAAATCGGGTTCTCAGTTTGCAAAAGTGATCTTGGAATCAAAGTATAAAGCATTAACCCGATAGCTGAGAGTATACCGAACCATAAAGTTTGAGGAGTAATTACTAGATGCGAGAAATTACCATTTGTCACCAACAATACGATTCCTGCAAAAGATAAAACCACTGAAATGGATTCAATTAGCGTAGGTAATTTTTTATTCAATGCCGCCATAACTAGAACGATTAAGGCCGGGGCTAGATATTGCAAAACTGTCGCAATAGCTGCATTCCCGTAATAAAGCGTCCGAACAAAATTGGATTGAGCAAAATATACACCGAAAATTCCAAATGAAAGAATCAATGCGGCTGATTTCACGGAGCTAAATATTAAGAAAATATTTTCTCGTTTTATCAAAAGATATAAAAGCAGGACTACTCCAGAAATTAAAAGTCGGTTTGTGGTTAACCAATCTGGTGTTGTGTCTGGCATTCGCTTAAATAAAAGGTTGGCTGCCACTCCATTTAATCCCCAAAATAGTGCGGCGAAAATTGCCATTAGTAAATATTCATTTCTTTTAGTCATAAAGAATATACTCCCACTCAATCTCAGGCATTCTTTTATAATCCTTTGCACCTAGAAAAAGTTGCTCTAAATCAGCAACAATGATTCGATCGATAATTCTAGAAGACCTTTTTCTATATTGCTTTGCTCCACCTTCAAAAAGTAGATAGACGGAACTGCGTCCTTGAAGAACAATTTGTTCTAAATATGGGAACAGTTCAACAAATTTTCCATTTGTATATTCTGATTCATTAAAATGATGCCTAGTTAAAATTGATTTACCCGGACCATAACTGCTCGACATTAATAAATCAGAACCATTGATCGCTAGACCCTGGTTTTGTTTGATTGTTACGAATTGCTCGTTCGAGAGATACTCTTGAGGTTCATCTAAATACGGTTTTGAAGAAAAGTTAACTAAATCGGTTGAATTCTCAGTTCTTGTAATTCGATAAACCGATACCAAACCTGGTTTATTTACGTCAAAGCTTCCAACGAAAAGCTGACCGCCGCTAACAGTGAGAAAAGAACTCGGCGAACTGGAAAGGTTAAATGTTTTAAGCGGTTTAAGGTTTTGTCCATCAAAAATATCGTAATTCTCAAATTGCTCCATTGAAAAAATAGTGACACTTTCCCCATGTTTCCAGTCTCCAGTTGCCCACAATTCTTGATGCTCCTCATCAAAATAAATACCACCAAGATGAGCTTTATTATGAATCACGATTGTTTTCAATAACTCTGATTTGTTTTGGTCGATTAGATAAATGACTGAATTAACCGTTTTAGTTGGGTCGTAAGCTGAAACAAATATGTACTTTTCAGAAACCGCTAATCCTTGTGGAGTCATTTCCTCTGAAAATTGAAGTCCATTCACACCATTTGACCAAGCACCTGATAAACCTGGAATTGGGAATGTTTTTAAAGCGCCAGGAATATGCGGACTTTCATCAAATAAATATTCAAACGATGCACTTCCTTTTTCAATGGTGTTGGTCATAGGTTTAATTATATTGATTCGATTTATTGAGA
>JAISIV010000047.1 GCA_031261865.1 Lactobacillaceae bacterium
AACTCTTTATTGGTGACAGATTCTATTCCACTCGCTACAGGAGCGATTAAATTAAATGTTTTCATTGCATTCTATTCTACGTTAGTTTGGCTCACATCTTTCTTTCGGTTCTTAATCCAGTTATCAGGCAAAAGCAAAAGAGCCCATGAAAATAATGGGAGGACAAAAGCAACGATACCTAAAACATAAGACCATCCGCGAAAACCAATCGCTCTAACTCGCCTAATAATGGCAGCGACTTCATGAATCAAGATTGCAACTTGCAAAACAGCTACAACGATGTCGATTGTTTCGCTGACATCAACAGTAAAACCATCAGCTGCCTTAGGAAGAATCGAAGTTAGAGTTTGAGTTATACGATCATTTAAACCGTCTAAAAGACCAAATAAAAGAGCGGTCATAATTGTTTCGACCCAGAAATCCCAACGGTGTGTGACACCACGAAAATCAAAAGTCCGCTTCCAAAAATGATGGTAACGGTGAATGGCGTCCATCATTGATGTAGTTTCTAGGCGATGTTTTAATTCTTGAGATAAATGTTTTAGCATGGTCATTTAATTATAAAGAAACCACGGACTTTGAGGTTCGTGGTTTTAATCTTTTTCATTGCGCCAATATTCACAACGATCCGTACATGCCGATTCGTAAATAGTGAGTTCTGATTTCTAATATTTTTCGAATAGTATGGTCTATTGGTTCAGCCTTCTAGGTAATGTTCTCAATGCCAAATCGAGAGTTATTTAATCGACTATCCCAGAGAGTACACTGCCTATTTTCTCGAAACTACGATACCTATGTAATTGAGAAAATACTTTAGAATAAATTTATCGGCACTTATCATAGGTCAATTTCTGGAAGAGATTGGTCTAATTGCCTCGCGTTCATGTAACCCAATACTTTTCCGACGGAAGTTAATGAATAAACACTTTGACCAATGCGATTTTTAAAAGTATCCCACCACTCAGATATATCCTTCAAGCCTTCGTAATTTTGTATTTCGTACTTTATAAATTCTTCTGGTATTTTGTAATTGGAATAACTATCAAAGATCTCCTCGAGAACTTTAACTTGTTCACCAAAAAGACTTCTAGCATCATTCCCGACTTTAATTTCTTTAATACCTTCCCTTCTTAGAACAGGAATAATCACATAGTCCGTATCTAAAGGATTTGTAACTAAAAATGAATCGTTCATTCCTTGACTAGAAAGTTTTTCAATTGCATCACGATATTCATCATTTTCTTTTTTTATACCTGCAAGAACAACTGCTGGCATGAAATTCAATAGTATTTTCCAAAAGTCATAGTAAGATGCAGCTGATGAATACCTTACAGAATTTGTAATCTCTAGATTTTCTATCCATTCAGTTGTATTTTGATTTGGCAAATCAGCATTCAACGACAATCTTTCAAAAAGCTCTGAGTATGTTCTTAGTCTTTGATAAAAATCAAAGCTCACTGGGAAATAGTTGAAAAGAACGAATTCTATTGTAAGAAACTTGTATCCTTCATTAGAAATCTGATCGACAATTTCAATTGCTTTAGAAACTGCCGTTGTAGAATTAATGTCTCCATTTTTCTCAATTCTCCTAGCGACCAATTGAGACAATATTTTGTAATCAATCTCCCTATCAGTCAGTGAAGCGATTTCTCCAGATTTTAATAACTGCCGAAGTACGGAAGGTTCTGCCATTGCTTGTGAATAATTAGGTACCTGAGTTATAGTCGGGATCAACGACAACATGAATTTGTCCGTCCTTTCTTGAGCAACTTGTTTTGCAACTGCTGAAGCTTGATCTATGACGATACTCATTTGCTCAGAAACCACTTCGCGCACTCGTTTTTCGTCAGCACCAATGTTAATCGTCTGGTTTTCAACCTGATTTAAAACAGAATCATTCCCGGCTTTTTGTGTTGATTTCTTGGTTTCCAATCTGATTCATGCCTCCATTAACATTCTTGCCTTTTTGAACCATCTTATTATGGCTACTCATAATCTTAAAAGTGATGCCGGAACCCACAACTGCACCTATTAGATATTTTCCAATTTCTAGTAATAAATTTATCATTCGCCCTCCATAAACAAAGTCTGTAACAACTTCCAATTAGGCGAATCATCGACATTATCATCCCATTCAGTGTTGTTATACATGAGGACACCTTGATGATCTTTAGATGGACGGACGAAGGCAAATTTCTCATCGCCACCTAAGTCGGATTCAACATAACGTTTTAATGCATAAAACTTTTGTTCTGCGTATTCATCAATATTGGCGCCTTCGCCACCTTTAGTTTCGATGATATAAGTAGTGCCATTTTTATCTTTAACTAGGTAATCAGGAAAGAATTCACGGTTGTCGTTGTTGTACGCAATTGAAAAGTACTGATGTCCTGAATCTTTAGAACGATACCAATGATCTATTTGACCCATTCCATTAATCTGGTATTCAAATAGCTTTTCTGGACCAGATTGTTTAACCCAATTAGATTCAGAATATCCACCATAAATATTCTTTTCTAATATGGCTTTCTTCTGTCCAGTGTCTGGATAACCTTCACGTGTACGTAAAATAAATGGTTCGGCTTGTGTGTAGTCATTTAACAAATCCATTTGTTCGGCGCGATATTCGTTGTCAGCCGTATCCATTCTTTTAGCCACATCGCGAATCAATCTTGCATTATTAATTACAAATCCATAACGTTCTTTAGG
>JAISIV010000028.1 GCA_031261865.1 Lactobacillaceae bacterium
ATTTCAGATTATCTGTATAGAGATAGCGATGCAGCCTAGAGCGTGATATTATCTTAGTTATGTTTAAGTATCTAAGAAGCGTAAACGAAGAAATGAAAAAGGTTACATGGCTTACCGCTGATGAAACTCAGCGTGACACTAGTTATGTCGTCCTAAGCGCCTTATTCTTCTCAGCATTCCTCGGAGGAATTGGCTGGGTATTTCGTGGATTCATACTTTGGCTCATGAGTCATTAACGTGTTATATTATTTTAGTAAGAACCGAGGCGCAAGCTAAGGTTTTTTATTTTGAAATCAAAGGGGTAATTTATGGCTGAAGATACTATGCAAAAAGACTGGTATGTTGTCCACACATATTCTGGTTATGAACACAAGGTTAAAACTAATCTCGAACAACGTCGTGAGAGTTTGGGAATGACTGATTATATTTTTCAGGTAATCGTTCCCGAATCTCAAGTTACAAAAATTGATTCCAGCGGAAAGACAAAAATTGTCACTGAAAATGACTACCCTGGATATGTTTTGCTAGAAATGATTATGACCGACGAATCTTGGTTCGTTGTTCGTAACACTCCAGGTGTCACTGGATTCTTAGGTTCCCACGGACAAGGTTCTAAACCTAATCCAGTTACCAAAGATGAAATCGATCGCATAATGTATCGAATGGGTCTTGTTGAAAGAAAAGTTGAAGACCTTGATGTTGAGGTTGGTGAATTTGTACAAATCATCAATGGTGCTTTGACTGGTAATGACGGTAAAGTCATCTCTATCAATAACGATGAAAAAGAACTAACCGTTTCTGTTGATATGTTCGGACGTGAAACTGAAGCAACGGTTTCGTTTAACGATATTGCGCCTTTATAAAATTATTGAATACTCTGATAGCCAACTATCAGAGTATTTTTTTTGACTACTTAAATAAACTTTTCCAAATTCATCAATTAAGGCGTGAAACTCCCGGTGTTCATCAACACTCAGTGAGTTATTTTCCATAATTATTTTTTGAAGACTCTCATACGTAAATTTTTCGCCAAGACCTAAATATTCAAAAAGCCTTCTGGAATATGAGTCAGCAATAAATTGTTTACGTCCAAAAATATATAGCATCCAAACGTCTGCAGTCTCATTACCAATGCCATCAACACTCCGAATCATTTTTCTTAGCTCAGAATCATTTAAGTCAGAAAAGGAACTAATGTTGAAATCAAAGTTCTTAAAAAAAGATACACTAGCCTTCAAATACTTGGCCTTGGAATTATAAAGGCCGGCCGATTTAATCATTTCTGCAATATCTTCGACGCTCATTGAATCGATTTTTCGAGGATCAAAACCAGTTTTCTGACCAACGAAATCAATTACTGGATCAACCGTTTTAGCACTAGCATTTTGAATTAATATCGAGCCGACAACGGTTTCCATCCATCTGTTTTGTGGCCACCAGTTTTGTTCCCCCATTTTTTTAGACATAACTTTATAAAGTTCATCAACGGTTCTTAATTCCATATAGATATTGTAAAATTATCTCCATGACCGAAAATAACGACTCTCAACTAAAAAGAGAATTATCTTCTCGCCATATTGGAATGATTGCCCTCGGCGGGACAATCGGAACAGGATTATTTCTTGGAGCTGGTAATTCTATTAAAACAGCTGGTCCATCAATCGTCTTAGTTTATGCAATAGTTGGTCTTTTCATGTTCTGGATGATGAGAGCTTTAGGTGAAATGTTGCTCTCGGATCACAGCCAAACTACATTTGTCGGTTTCGTCGAAAAGTATTTAGGCAAAAAAGCTGGTTTTGTAATCGGCTGGACATACTGGATCGGCTGGATTGTCATCGCCATGGCCGAGCTAACAGCTATTGGTAAATACATGAGTTATTGGCCTTCGCCCATTATTCAAGCTATTCCAGTTTGGGCATGGGAACTTATTTTCCTTGTAGTTCTTCTATTAGCCAATGTAATTACCGTTAAAGCTTTTGGTGAATTCGAATATTGGTTTTCGATGATTAAAGTTGTTGCAATTTTAGCCATTATTTTTACAGGAATCGTTTTGGTTTCGACTGGTTTTAAAAATGCATCGCTTGCTAACATGTGGAAGTTTGGTTTCTTCGCTAATAATGGAAGTGGATTCCTAATTGCTTTTCAGATGGCATTTTTTGCTTTCACAGGAATTGAGTTTGTTGGAATTACTGCTGCGGAAGCTAAAGACCCAGATATCAATATTCCTAAAGCTGTTAACTCTATTATTTTGAGAATCATGATTTTCTATCTTGGTGCATTGGTTGCGATTATGAGTATTTATCCATGGACCAACTATGGTTCCGACTCCCCGTTCGTCCAAGTCTTCTCGGGAATTGGAATCACTTCGGCAGCCTTAATTGTGAATTTCGTTGTATTAACCGCCGCAGCGTCGGCGCTTAATTCATCAATTTTCACAACTGGAAGAATGCTTTTTTCGAACAATGAAGGTAAAAATAATTTCTTCTCTAAACTTTCAAAGAGGCATATCCCTCTAAATTCAATTTTGTTTTCAGCAGTCTTGATTGGGTTAGCCGCCCTTGTTAATTTTATTTTTCCAAAAGACGCCTTTGAGTTAATCACCAGTGTGGCAACAGCAACTTTCATTTTCATTTACGGAGTGCTCGTGTTCGCTCATCTGAAATATCGTCAGTCTTCTGATTACAAAAATGGGCGCAAGCTATTTAAGATGCCTGGTGCCCCGGTAACAAATTGGCTTACCTTGATCTTTTTTGTATTTATTTTCTTAGTTTTGTTGACAAACAAAACAACCCTTTGGCCAGCTTTGATCTCGATTTTCTGGATGGTGTTGATGTCTGGGATCAGTTTTCTTGTCGTCAAAGATTAATTTTTAAAATCCCTTATCAAAAAGGGATTTTTTTATTGCAAAAATAATGTGAATATTGTTATACTTAATCAAGTAACAACATAACTTTTCATGAGTTTCGTTTTTGCCGGTTAATTACAAAATTAATTAATTTTTTGTGTTTTATTTGTAAAAAATGTGTTACTATATTTAAGTCGCTTCGCAAGGGGTTAGACATTAGAACCTTGAAAACTGAACATAAGATAGACAAACAAATTGTGTAGGGAATGTAATTACTATTAAGTAATTAG
>JAISIV010000124.1 GCA_031261865.1 Lactobacillaceae bacterium
CCGCGTATTTTGGGCTGGTGACTATACTAAAGACGGTTCTTATTCTGAATATCAATACGTCGATGAAAGAATTGTCGGCATCGCTCCAAAAATCTCAGATGAATTAGCTGTTAGCTTGCCATTAACCTCGTTAACGGCTTATGAAGCACTATTCGAAAAAATAGGGGAATCAAATCTAAAATCTTCCCCTTCTCTACTCATAATTAATGGTGCTGGGGGTGTAGGATCGATTGCTATTCAAATGGCGAAAAATGCAGGGATGAAAGTAATTGCCACTGCTTCTAGGCCAGAAACCATTGACTGGGTAAAAGAGCTAGGTGCAGATATCATAATTGATCATCACCAAAGTCTTGTCGACCAACTATCTGGATTTGATATCCATAGCGTCGATAATGTTTTATATTTGGCCAGTATGGCCCCAACTTGGCAAGAGGTTGCTGAATTAATTGCACCAAATGGAAATATTGTTTCCGTAACTGGTGGTCAAGTTGATATTAACTATGGACAACTCAAACAAAAGGCGGTTAATTACAAATGGGAATGGATGTTTTCTAAAGCTAAATTCAAATATAATGAGATTTCTCAACATGAAATTTTAAATTTAGTTTCAAAACAAGTCGAAGTTGGTCAAATTGTCCCTACTACCAAAAAGGTTCTCAACGGTTTAACGGTTGAAAATATCAATGCCTCACACAACTTGATTAAATCTGGTCAAAGCATCGGAAAAATAGTTATTATGTTTTAAAATATTTGGGGGTAAATTTTTATGGCATTAGACAAAGATCAAATTAAACAATGGGTTAAGAATTTAAATTTAGATAATTGGGGACCAACCGAAGTCATTTGGAATGAGGATTTCAAGCGAGTTTCAATTATTGTAGGTGAAGGTGAATCCGAGTCTTCTCTACAACAAATAAAAGATGCTGTTGCTGCTTCTCTTTCTAATGATGGAGTAACTAAAGATGATGCGGATGAATTCTTAAAGGTTCTCTACGTCTCTGATTACGCAGTTGAAGATTAAAAAAACGTTCCGGTTTTATTTATTAAAGAACCCGGAACGTTTTTATTTTTGCTTAAATTTACTTTTTATTATCAAACAAGCGTTTAACTACGAAAATGAAGTAAACCACTACTCCAGCAAGAATCCAATAAAGCATCATCATCTTAGCATCCGAGCTCAATGACCAGAAAAGAAAGGCACTTGCCAGAGCAGACACAATCGGAAGCACCGGATACAAAGGCATTTTATATCCTGAATGATCGATATCTTTTCTTTGACGAAGAATTAGAATTCCGACGCTGGCAACAATAAAAGCAATTAAAGTTCCAGCGGAAACTAGATTTCCTAAATCCCCTACCGTAAAGAATGAACTAAGAACAATACCAACAATTGTTACCACGACGGTTGCAATAACTGGTTGACCTTTTTTATCTAACTTGCCAAAGAAACGTGGAAGCATTCCATCTCTTCCAAAAGAATAAATCAAGCGAGAACCACCGATTGCTACAGCGATCATTCCACTAAATAAACCAACCAAAGCGACAGCAGATAACAAGTTTGCTGTGAATAAGTGTCCAGCTTCACGCAAAGCCCAAGCTGCCGGTTCAGCGTTATTTTTATAATCAGAATATTTAAACATTCCTGTTAATACAGCCGATACACCAACAAATAATGCCGTAGCAATTCCTAAAGTACCAAGAATAGCTTTAGGCATTGTTTTTTGTGCGTCTTTAACTTCGGCTGAATTTGCGGCAATCATATCAAACCCTAAATAAGCAAAGAAAACCTGAGAGGCTCCGTGGAAAACTCCACTAATTCCACCGAATTCAGTGCCTTTAATGTGTTTTGGAATGAATGGGACCCAATTAGAAACTCGAATGGCAGTCGCTCCAACGACAATAAATAGGACGATAACAGCGACTTTTCCGATAACCAACAGGTTTTCTACTTTAGCGGCACCGGAAACTCCGCGAGCAACCACGACACCAACCAGTAATAACGCAATCATAGCGAAAAAATCGAAGCTAGTTCCTGTTTGCGGATTAAACGATCCACTCATAAACTGAGGAAATTGGTCCATTTTAAGTGACTTCAAAATTGGATTGATAAATCCTCTAAAATATGCAGACCAACTAGAAGAGATCAAAGCAATGGCGACAACGTATTCAGCTAAAATCGCCCAACCAGCAACCCAACCAATGAATTCACCATAAATGACATTTCCCCAGGTATAAATTGAACCAGCAAAAGGCATAGCTGAAGCCATTTCAGAATAAGCCAATGCTGATAATCCTGCGATAATAGCAGCGATAATAAACGAAAGGACAACTGCTGGACCAGCATAATCGGCAGCCACGATTCCGGGCATAGTAAAGATACCTGCTCCGACAACAGCTCCGATTCCTAAGGCAATCATCTCTTTTGTGCCAAGTACTTTTTGCAAGTGTCCATCTTGATCTTCGTATTTCATTGGACTCTCACGAGTAAACATGGATGAAAAGATATTCATATTTTTCTCCTAATTTTTTTAATAATCTTTTAATTAAACCAAGCCAGGCGTTTATTGTCAATTTATCTACTATATAATTGGTTTCATGCAATATCACGTAACTAACACTTATGGCTTCTCATCGTTGAATGCCGCTAAAAAAGCTCAAAACGACATCGCAAACGCTGGCCGTCGTATTGGTTTTAATGAAATTCCGCTCTTCGCCTATCGGGACGATAACGAAGCACCTGAAAGTCTAAACGCTCGTATGGACGGAATTATCGCTCCAATTCGCCAAGGGGATATCGTTTTCTTCCAATACAACATTGGCTTGAATTCCCAAATCTATACCGAAGCTTTGATCAGAAAGATCAAAGTTTATGGTGGAATTCCAGTCCTATTTGTCCACGATAATCACGAACTCCTCTTCGGAGAAGATCGCCTTTGGCCAGGGACTGCACAGTGGTACAACGAATTTGGTGCCGTTATCGCCCACACTGAACAACTGAAAGAAATTTTCATTAAATCTGGTGTTACCGTGCCAATTGTCTCTCTTGGCTTATTCGATTACCTAAGAGAAACTGACTTTGACGAGCGCCCAACTTTTGAAAAAGCCGTCACTGTCGCTGGAAACATCTATAAAACACCAGACACTGCTAATTGGAAACAAAAAACCACTATGAAAGTTTGGTCTCCAGTAGAAGACGTTAAAGACTTCCCTAATATTCAATTTATGGGTAGCTCCGATCCAGAAACTTTACCAGCATTAATCAATAGCGGATTTGGATTAGTTTGGTATTCAGATTCTCCAGATGATGATCCTACTGTTAAAGTACATTACAAGAGCGAATATTACTCTACCGTCAATTCTGCACATCGTTTATCTTTGTATCTTGTTTCTGGAATTCCTTTGATTGTTAAAAGTAATTTGGCACAGGCCCAAATGATTAAAGAAAACGATATCGGAATCGTAATTGATTCAATTGAGGAAATCGATGAAGTTATGGACAACATGACCGAAGAACGATATAACCAATTGGTCGACAACGTTCAAAAGTTTAAGGATTTGATTTCGACGGGATTTTTCTCACAACGCGCATTTATTAATGCAACACAAGCTATCAAATTAAAAAACATCTAAAAAAATAAGCTTGGTCCTACGAAAAATGGATCAAGCTTATTTTTTATTGTCTTGCAGAATTCTTTCGATTCGAGATTGAATCATTTCAACTCCCGTTGCGTTTCCGACGCCTTCAGGAATAATCACGTTAGCGTACCGCTTTGTTGGTTCAACGAATTGGTGGTACATCGGTTTTACCGTATCTAAATATTGTTCAATGACATTGTCAGCCGTTCTACCTCGTTCAGCAATATCTCTTTTTAAACGTCTAATAAAACGGATATCGTCATCAGTGTCAACAAAGATTTTTATATCTAACAAATCCCGAACTCTTGGATCGACGAACAATAAAACACCTTCAATAATGACAACTTGAGTTGGTTCAATAGTTAAACTTTCAGAACTCCGAGTGTGATTGACGTAATCATAGACTGGAAGTTGAATGCTCTTCCCCATTTTTAAAGATTTCAAATCAGAAATCACACGATCGATTTCAATTGAGTCAGGGTGATCGTAATTGGTTTTCAATCTTTGCTCCATGGGAATAGAATCTTGATTTTTGTAATAAGCGTCTTCAGAAATAACGAATAACGAAGATTCTTTTAAATCCTCACTTAACTTGTTGGCGATTGAGGTTTTGCCTGATCCTGAGCCGCCCGCTATTCCGATTAAAATCACGTTGTTCATTGGCCCAATTCTCCTCTAGTCAAATTAATCGTACCAACCGTTTTTGAACCGTTTTTTATCACTATTTGGAAATCCGAAGTAGAGCCTTTAGGAACAGAATAATGGATTTGAGCATGGGTAGTATTTCCCGGTTCAACAAAACGAATACCGTTATTTTCTAAAGTAGAAAAATTAGTTGAATTTTCATCAAGCACCAACAAATCCCCCCATTCTAATTGATTCCCGTCACTCAAAACTTCTACATGATCGGTCATGATTTCGTTAGGACGAATTTCTTCCCCGCTGGTATTCGTGAAATCATATTGCATCATCAGCATTGATTTACTAGCTACGACGGTATTGGCTTGAAAAGAAAAACCAGTAATTTTTACTTTGTAATCGTTAGTAGAAAATTCTCTTTTATCTGCGTCGAAAACAAAATTTGAAGTTGCTTTTTGAGACGAGGTACTTGA
>JAISIV010000132.1 GCA_031261865.1 Lactobacillaceae bacterium
TCTGGGAAAGTAACATTTACATTAACATCTTCACCAGCTTTGTGACCAACTAATTGATCTTCAAATCCAGGAATAAATTGACCAGAACCTAATGAAAGTGAGAAGTTTTCAGCCTTTCCACCTTCAAAATGAACGCCATCGACAGAACCATCAAAATCAATAACAACTGTGTCACCACTAGCTGCTGGATAATCAGCATCAGCAGGAGTCAATTCAGCTTCCATTTGTTGCATATGATCCAATTCGCTTTGAATTTCTTCATCAGAAACTTCAGTATCGGCTGCAGCAACTTCTACACCTTTATACTCACCGAGAGTAACGGTTGGTGCCAATTCAACATTTGCCTTAAGAACCCAAGGTCCACCCTTTGACAAAGTTTCAGGCAAAATTTGTGGTTGTCCTACAGGGTTAATTCCAGTTTCTTCAATAGCAGCGTCGTAGTTAGCTGGCAAAACAGCATTCAAAGCTTCTTCGTACAAAGCTTCTTCTCCAAAACGTTGGATGAAGACATCTTTAGAAACCTTACCTTTTCTAAAACCATCGATTTGAATATCGTTTTTGATCTTATCAAAAGCTAAATCCAATCCTTTAGAAACTTGTTCAGATGAGATTTCAAAAGTAAGGGTTCCTTTGTGATCTCCATTATCTTCAAACTTAGCGTTTGTAATTAGTTTTTCTACCATTTATCCTCCAAAATGAATACCAAACAATTATAAACCAAAAATAAAAAACACTAAACAATTGTAAGTAACAAATGCTTAGTGTTTAAATCAAGTAATCTCTAATTCTTTTTTCAGGAATTACCTGATAATCTCTGGAAACAATATCTTGACCATCGACTATTTTTTGAGCATTATCTTCAAAATAATTGACGCCTTCTTTGATTTTTAACTTATTGACGAAAGCTACTGCGGATTTGACAGTTCGCCTTGAATCTTCTACTCGGAATGCTTCTGAAGCGATCACGTGGGCATAACCATACTTTATGAAATCAGTAGCCAGATTCTGAATGCCTTTACCAAATTGTCCAAGCAGTGAACCAGCCTGGATTTGAACAACGGCGCCTAAATCAATGAAACGGCCTAATAGTTCCGGAGAAGTCTTGAAAGAGCGATTCCTTTCAGGATGAGCAATGACAGGGCGAATACCAGATGCCTGGAATTTCTTAAATGTGTCAATATAATCGAACCCAGGCTTATCATCTTCAAAATAAACAAGGATATACTTCAAATTATTGTTCAAACCGATTACCTTGTCGTTAAGAATCTGATTGAAAATTTCTTCAGAAACTAATGTTTCTTGACCTGGATAAACTTTTAATGCAAATCCAGCGCGATCAATTGTGTCTTGAAATTTATTTACGGCATCCAAAATTTCTACGGTGTCCGTGACTGTACCTGAAACGTGAAAACGAGGTGTTGAAATAGCCTCCGTAATCCCCTGATTCGAAAGCGCTCTGGCTAGTTGTATTGCATCGCCTTTTGTTTTGGTACCGGTATCAATAACTGGTAATAAATGTGTATGTATATCAATCATTTATTTCACTATTATTTATGTTACTAGATATAGCGTTTTTTTACACGTCCTGAGTAAAGCAACGAACAAATTTTTCATAAAAAAATAAGCCACCACTAGGATGACTTATTTACAAACGAGATTAGTCGTCGATTTCTGTAACAGTTCCGGCACCGACAGTACGGCCACCTTCACGAACAGTAAACTTCAAACCTTTTTCAATGGCAACTGGAGAGATAAGTTCAACTTCGAAAGTTACGTTATCACCAGGCATAACCATTTCAACACCTGCAGGCAATTCAACTACACCAGTAACATCAGTTGTGTGGAAGTAGAATTGTGGGCGGTAGTTAGTGAAGAATGGAGTGTGACGTCCACCTTCTTCTTTAGTCAAAACATAAACTTCGGCTTTGAACTTCTTGTGAGTTTGGATTGAACCTGGCTTTTCCAAAACTAGTCCACGTTCGATTTCGTCACGGTCAACACCACGAAGCAATGCTCCGATGTTATCTCCGGCAATACCTTTATCCAATGACTTACGGAACATTTCAAGTCCAGTAACAACAGTTTCACGAACGTCTTCTTTAAGACCAACAATTTCAACTGGATCATTGACGTTAACAGTTCCACGATCAATACGACCAGATGCAACAGTTCCACGACCAGTGATAGTAAATACGTCTTCGACTGGCATCAAGAATGGCAAGTCTTCGTGACGATCTGGTGTTGGGATGTATGAGTCAACAGTGTCCATAAGTTCTTCGATAACCTTAACTTGTTCAGGGTCACCTTCAAGAGCCTTAAGAGCTGAACCTTTGATAACAGGAATGTCATCGCCAGGGAAATCATATTCAGACAAAAGTTCACGAACTTCCATCTCAACAAGATCAATAAGTTCTGCATCGTCAACAAGATCAGTCTTGTTAAGGAATACAACCAAGTAATCAACACCAACTTGACGAGCAAGCAAGATGTGTTCACGAGTTTGTGGCATAGGACCATCAGTAGCAGCAACAACAAGGATTGCGCCATCCATTTGTGCGGCTCCAGTGATCATGTTCTTAACGTAATCCGCGTGACCAGGGGCATCGATGTGAGCGTAGTGACGTGCATCAGTTTCATATTCAACGTGGGAAGTGTTGATAGTGATTCCACGTTCTTTTTCTTCAGGGGCGTTGTCGATTTCAGAGAAGTCAGTTGCCTTCTTTCCTTGCTTTTCGGCCAACACTTTTGAAATAGCAGCAGTTAAAGTAGTTTTACCGTGATCGACGTGACCAATGGTACCAATGTTAACGTGCGGCTTAGTGCGTTGATAAGTTTCTTTAGCCAATTTGGTTTCCTCCAAAAAATATTTTTGACTCGTATAAAGTCGGCTTAAAATTTTAAGCTCATACTTATTGACAATATTGTCGGCAAGTAAAAAGCCTAATTCATTATACAAAATATTTACATCTTGGTAAACAATAAAATTTATTGCCACCTGTCATAAATAAAAATGGCCATCTAGGGCCATTTTGAATTAATTCGAATTACTTTGAAGCAAGTAATGCGTTGTATTGTTCACGAGAGTAAACACTTGCTTGACGCTTGTCTTTACCTTTACGTTCAAAACGTACAACACCATCAGTTAAGGCAAACAAAGTATCATCATTTCCACGACCAACGTTGGCACCTGGGTAGATGTGAGTTCCACGTTGACGATAAATGATTGATCCAGCTTTGATATCTTGACCATCGGCACGCTTAGTTCCTAGACGACGTCCAGCTGAGTCACGACCGTTGGAAGAAGATCCTCCACCTTTGTGGTGCGCTTCTTTAACAATGTTTTCAAAATTAAATAGCATGATATTCTCCTTAAACAGTTTCAATCAACACTTTTGTATAAGGTTGACGGTGACCTTTTTTAACGTGACCGTGTTTTTTAGCCTTGTACTTGAAAGTGATAACTTTCTTTTCTTTACCTTGTTTTGCAACAGTTCCAGTAACAGTAGCACCAGCAACATAAGGGTCACCTGCTTTACCATTAACTAACAAAACCTTGTCAAAAGTTACCTTTTCACCTGGTTCTGCGTTGAGTTTTTCAACGAAAACTGTGTCGCCGGCTTCAACTTTGTACTGCTTTCCACCGGTTTCCATAATTGCATATTTAGCCATGTTGGCCTCCTTAGAATACTCACCGCAACGGCGCGATAAACGACTTAATACCGAATTTGTGTGGTTGTGCTTTGCAACAACCCTATTATTGTATCAAATTATGTTTTGTTATAATGTTGTATGTGCTTTATGCACTGAGGTTCACCCCACTTTCGTGGTGATGAATTGGAATTTGCGGGCGTAGCGCAATTGGATAGAGCACCGGAGTTCTAATCCGTAGGTTGTGGGTTCGACTCCCACCGCCCGCAGTACATATATAGAGAGTGAGAGCTTTATGAAAAAAAGTGTCTGGGCAGTCTTAAGCGCTGTTATTGTTGTCTTTGTAGTAGCGGCCCTCTTCTTGTGGCCAAAGCAAAACTATGCTGTTATCGCATTAAATGCTGAAAGTTATAAAAAAGTAACGACAGTCAAAAATAATGTTGATGCAACCTTAAAAGTTTTGGCAACTTACAACAAAAATATGACTGATACGAATTACCAAAAAGTCAAAAAACAGGTTTCAGTGTTAATTACCGAAAATGGTAAAAATCTTACCAGTGACGAGTTCAACAAACTTAAAGCTGCAGCCGACCAAAAGGATGGCGTCCTGAAAGTTGTTACAGATTCATTTAATGGTAAGTACCAAATTAATGATGAAATTTCTTCTCTGTTACAGCCTAAATTTCAAATGATTATCTATAGCAGTACGAGCTCAATAACCGAGAGTGAAAAACAAAACAAAAAAATCGCCACTCAAATTGAAAAAGATTTGAGCGTCGATTCAAAGTTATATCAAATCGGAAATATCAATTAAGAAATATTTCGTCTCGATAAGCAATTTCTAGCGTAGAAATGTTTTGTGAGTACCAATTACTAATGAATGGAAATTTTTGCAGGACTTGCAAAAATGACCATTCATTTTTTTTATCAACTACACGGAAATACCATTGTGAGTGTCCGCTTGCTTCGATTTGCTGTTGAAAGAAAAGAGAAATGTTTTCGTCCAAGCTAATTTGAAAACCATCGTCTAAGGCTCCAATGAAAAAACCATTTTTGGTAGCAGTTAAAAATAATTTATCTGTAACTTCTACAGGTACATCGACTTTGTCAACGAAAAGTTTTTGATCGTTTTCGTAATCAATCAAGTTCAAGTCAAGAGCGAATTCATCTTCCAGTAAGGCATCGGCAAATTGATTTAAGTGTTTTACGAAATCTGCTAAGCGATCCGAAGAAACTCTTTTGCCGGGATTTGAATTAACGAGTTTCGCCAGAGCATCCGCGTTAAAAAATAATCTCTGAGTGATGACGTCAAAATATAAGATATTCAAAACTTGGTTATTTTCACGAAGATAAAAACCGCTTTTATTCATGTTTGCAGGGACAAAAGTGAACTCGAAATTTTCTAATTGCTGAAATCTGATCCTGTTATTAACCACATTTAAGCCCGGTAACTTGGCCAATAGCCACAATTTTGCGAAAAGTTGCGTTACCCAAATAACCGGAGAGTTATCAAAATTTATAACTACGGAACGAGTATTAATTTTGGTTTGTAAGATCTCTCTAGTTATTTGATTTAACTCTGGAATTTTTTCAGATTCAAAAAAACGATTAACCAAATCGGCATAACCGTTAAGTTGTTTTAGGTCTGAACTTAAAACTTGATTTAAATTGTTATTACTGAGCAACATCGAGTTGATTTTGAAGGCTATTTATATAGTTCCCATATAATTTTTGTGCTGCATGGATGAAGTCTTGGAAATCTGAGTAGGTTTCAAGAATCGAATTCCGTTCCAAATCTAATAGTACATTTTCTTTTTCGAGAATTATGATCTGGTCGTTATTTTTCAGAATTTCTTCGTTGGATGGAGTGTCTGCGTTTTTGTGTAAAGCAACATTAGCTTGCTTTAACTCGTCAATTTGAAGTTTATTTAAAGTGTCTTCCCCGTCCTCAAAATTACTTCTTAGTTTCTCGAGGGCAACTTGATCGAAAATAAACTCGACTCTAATCGTGTCTAAAATACCAATAGTACGAGCAGCAGGCCACTGACCGAAAACGATTTCATAAACTCCAAGTTTTACTTCCTTGTAATTAAAAAATGGAAAGTTCACACGGAGATATTCGAATAATTTTGGAGCCAAAAACTGAGCTAGTTCTGGTTGAATATTAGCAGTTAAGTTAGCCATTGATGCATTCGAGTCAGCATATTGATAACCTCTGACAATACGATTAAAACGAGACGAATCAATCATTTCATAAACTTGCAAATAGTTTTTTGAATTGATTGCGTCGAGGACCGTTTTTAAATAATCAATTTTATTAGTAATCTTTGTATTTAAATTTGGACTTGCTGGTAAAGATTGCATATAAGTTTTGTTCATAGGTTAATATTCGCAATAAAAAAACGCACATTTCGCGCGTTTATTGAACGTTTATATCTTTAACAATTGCTTAACTAGCTTAATATAAATCTAAATATCGTTCAATTTCCCATTCTGAAATTGATTGGCGATATGAATCGTACTCTAGTCTTTTTGCTTCGATAAATGTATCAGCCACTCGGTTGCCAATGGCATCCTTAACTATCGCGTCAGTCTGAAGATAGGTTAGTGCTTGATTTAGTGTTTCTGGGAGGTCTTTGATACCTGCTTTTGCACGTTCAGCGGCATCCATTAAGAATATGTTTTGATCAACAGAATCTTTTGGTGTAACTTTCTTTTCAATTCCATCTAAACCGGAAGCGAGAATAGCTGAGAATGCTAGATATGGATTTGCCGTTGGGTCCACTGCTCTTAATTCGAGGCGAGTAGATTTTCCACGCGACGCCGGGATACGAATCATAGGTGAACGGTTCGAAGCTGACCAAGCCACGTAAACAGGTGCTTCAAATCCTGGTGTCAAACGTTTATAAGAGTTGACGGTTGGATTAGTAATCGCTGTGAAGTTAGTGGCATGTTCAAGTAATCCACCAAGAAATTCGTAAGCAATAGTAGACAAACCATGTCCATCATTTTTGTCTTCAAAGACATTTTCTCCATCTTTGAACAAACTCATATTGGTGTGCATTCCGTTACCGTTAATGCCTGAAATTGGCTTCGGCATGAAGGTTGCGTAATAGCCATTTTGGCGAGCGATAGTTTTAACAATTAATTTGAAGATTTGGATATTGTCTGCTGCTCGAAGTGCGTTAGCATATTTAAAGTCTACTTCATGTTGACCGGGAGCCACTTCATGATGAGCGGCTTCAACTTCAAAGCCCATTTTTTCTAAAGTGAGCACGATTTGACGTCGTGTTTTTTCACCTAAATCAAGTGGCGCTAAATCAAAGTAACCACCATTATCGTTAACCTGTAAAGTTGGTTTACCTTCTTCATCAGTTTTAAACTAGAAAAATTCCGGTTCGGTTCCTAAATTGAACTCATCGAAACCTTGTTCTTTCATTTTCTCTAATTGAGAAATTAAACGATATCGTGGATCACCTTCAAAAGGAACACGTGAAGAAGTATAAATATTAGCGATAACCATTGCTACACCCGCGTCTTGGCCAGCAAGTGACGCTGGAAGAACTTTAAAAGTTTCTAAATCAGGATATAGATACATATCAGATTCTTCAATACGGACGAATCCATCAATTGACGAACCATCGAACAAAAGGTCATTGTTAAGTAATTTTTGCAATTGAGAATTAGGAATTTCAACATTCTTAATTACACCAAAAACATCGGTAAACATCACGCGGATGAATTCAATATTTTGTTCCTCGACAATTTTCGTAATTGATTCTTTTGTTAATTGTTCTGCCATTATTTTAATCTTCCAATCTTAATAAATTCATTTTGATATTGCCGTAATTTTTCTCGATAATCATCGTCGGATTTTTGAACTTTGTTTCGGATTTCTTCTATCTTCTCACCCGAAGAAATCATATTCGAAATTTCAATCAGACGGTCAACCTCATCTAAAGAATACTTTCTTTGTTGTTTTTCCCTAAGAGGGACAACTAACTGCTTTTCCTCGTAATAACGAATCTGGCGATCAGACAGGCCAGTCAAAGCTCTGACGACATTCATCGGTAAAATGGACAAATCTTTTTGTAATGAAACCACTCAATACTCCTTAATTAAAATAAACAATACTACAATAATTTGAGTTAATGTGAGAAAAACTAACATTAGTTTAAAAATTGGTCTACTTTTTTATCGATTTGGTCTATATTTTCTTTTGGTACAAACCAATTAATATCCGAAAATTGATTCTTAAAAAAGGTGATTTGTCTTTTGGCGTAATGCCTAGTATCTTTTTTGATTAATTCACTGGTTTCTTCTAAACTTTTTGTTCCACTAAAGAAATCTAAAAATTGTGAATAACCGATGGCGTGTGATGACTGTGAAGTTAAATGATTCTCGTAAAAAAGCAATTTAGCTTCATCCACTAAACCGTTTTCCAGCATTGAATCAACTCTGGCATTTATTTTTCTGTATAAGTCTTGTCGATTAGGAAAATTTAAACCGATAATTAGAGCATCGAAAATCCTATTTTCTTGATTTATTTTTGAAGGTACATCATCTTTTGATTGATTCGGACCTGGCAGAATACGGTCGCCTAAAAGCGTTTGAATAAAGAAACCAGATCCACCAACGATAATTGGTATTTTGCCATCTTGAATTATCTGGTCGATAATTCTGCGGGCGTCCCGCATGAATTCAAAAGCCGAATACCTTTCATCGTTTTCCTTAATATCGATCAAATGGTGTTTAGCCTGTCTTTGTTCTTCTGGGGTGGGCTTAGCAGTCCCAATATTTAGATTTTTATAAATTTGATAGGCGTCACCATTTACAATTTCCCCGTTGAATTTATTCGCCAGATGGATTCCCAACTCTGTTTTGCCAGTTGCGGTGGGTCCAACGATTACAATAATTTTTCGCATAAAAAAAGTCTACCTTAGTAGACGTTTTAGTGGTTATCAGTAGCTTTGTAATACTTTTTGCCATCGGCCGCGAAAACTTTTTCGCTGAAATCACCAGGTTCTGTATTTGTGAGAGCGCCCTGAATTGATTGAATTTTGGCATCAATGTTGTCAGCTTGTGAAAGGATGAAAGCTTCTAGGGTTTCTGGTTCAACAGGAGTGCTCCATTCTAGTTTTCCCTGATGAGACAGAATCATATGTCTCAACAAAATAACATCTTCAGCATCTTGGTTGTAGCCGAGCTTTTCGACAATTTTTACGACAATCTCATCTGAAATGACGATGTGACCAATCAAGGTTCCAGCAACCGTGTAACTGGTTCCTCCAGTAATACTTAATTCTCTAATTTTTCCGGCATCATGCAATAAGGCACCAGCAATCAAAAGACTTCTATTTATCATTTCATCCGGATAGTTGTCTGCAATACTGAGAGCTAGTTTAGCAACTAAAATTGAATGCCAAGCTAAACCACCGGGATAAGCTTGGTGAATTGATTTAGCGGCAGGAAATTCGAAATACTCTTTCCCTGATTGCGTTAGGAATTCTCTTAGAACACGATTCCAGATTTCATTATCGACTTGTAACAAAAGTTCGTTAACCTCATCTTGCAATTGTTCTTTAGTTAAAGGAGCTATCTCCATATATAAACTTTTTTTAGAAAGCGGATCGCTTTCAGGCATTAGAGTAATTACTTGGGCCGAATTATTAGGATTAATAGCAATCTGCTTTGTCCCTTTGAATTCATCAAGAACCGTTTGAATATAAACGACACTACCTTGAACAAATTGTTCGATATTTTCAGGCGTCGCGCTCCAAACCTTTAGTGGAAGAGTACCTGTTTTATCTTGCATCGAGATGTCTAAATATTGACTGCCGTTAGATGCCGTTTTAACAGTGACTGAAGAAAGCAAAAAATGACCAGAAACCTGGTCATTTTTGTTGAGTTTTTTAATATCTTTAATTTGCATGTTAGAAATATTATATACGTGTTGTGTTGGAAGTTAATGAAGAATCAGCAAAAGCGGTAAAGTAAATAACTTGATAGACTTTCGAGATTTGTTGAAGAATATCCAGCATTGCGCGTTTTCTAGTGGCATCAAAATTAACAAAACCATCATCGATAATGATTGGGAAATTATTAATGTCACTCATACTTTCAGCGAGAGCCAACCGGACGGCGATATAAAGTTGTTCAGCAGCACCTTTTGAAAGTTGTTCAAGAGTGAATGTTTGTCCATTCTGATGAAGGAGAACGATTTGTTCATCTTTGAAACCAACATTTGTATAGAAACCACCAGTTAACTCAGAGAAAATAGCAGCCGATTCTTCTAAGATGATTGGCATCTTATCTTTGGTAATTGAAGCTAACGTTTGTTGAATCCAAAGATTTGTGAATCGATATGAATAGAACTGGACCAGTTTTTGATCAATTTCTGCTTTAAGACTTTCAAGTTCTTGATTGAGATATAGCAAAGAATCGTTCTTGGCAACTGATTTTATTTCGACCGCCAAATCCATTTGTTCTTTTTCTAGGGCATCAATTCGGTTTTTAACTGGGGAATTTTTCAACTCTTCCAGACGATCTTGAATTGCCTGTTGACTTGAAAAATGTTGCAAATCATCTAGCACATCAGGCGTCAATAAAGTACTAAGTCGATCCAACTCTTGTTCGCGATTTTTAAGTAAATCGTTGTGGATGCGTTTTGCCTCAAATGATGGATAATCTCTCACACCGTACTTAATCATCAAACCTTTTTGCTTGTCAATCAATTGTTGAACATCTGTACCAGCAACAGCTCCGTTATCGACGCCTTGCAGATTATCGATTCTGCTAAATAAAGTTTCAAGGTTTGTTACAACAGTACTTGGATCTAAGGAATCTAAGTTAGGAATAAACTCTCTTAACAAACCAGCCGGTGCTAATTTATCTATGACAGCTTCTTGGGACTGCTCGAGTTCTGTACCTAGTCGGTTTTCAATCGTTTGAGTGTCGTCGCCACCTACCTTAAAGAAATAGATAACGACTGCCCAGATGATGAGGACAATTGAAATGGCCGCAACGGGAATCAAAAATGCCGGTTTTACGAAGTAAACAATTGCCGATCCAAGAATTGCAATTACTGCTAGCACTAGGGCTACAATATTTTTAATTTTACCTATGCCGTTTTGTTTCTTAGCTACTGGTGTATTTCCGTCAGTTACATATTGCATTAACTCGGCATGGATTTCGTTTTGTTGAGCAAGATCACCTTTAATTTCCGGTAAAGCAAACCTCAAATCTTCCAATGCAGCAATGTTATTTGTGTACGTTGAAAGCAGTTCTTGATCATCTAAATTTAAATTGGATTGATCAACTGGCGTGTCAGCTTGGATTTGTTTTTGCAAATCTTCAATCAAATTAACGTCGATAGGATGGAATTCAATCGGTTGACTTTCATCATTTAATAACTTTTGATACTCAACGTTATCGTTATACAGTGGCGCCAATCGTTCTAATTGATCGATTTCTTTTTTACGAGAATCATTTTGTTGATTTAATTTAATTAATTCTTGATTGACTTCATCTAAACGCTTGTTTTGTCTTGCAACATTACCATCTTTAGATTGGAGATCCTTTTGGCGATTAACCAAGCGCGTATATTGTTCCAACAAAACGTTAACTTCACCGCGTTCAGAACTATCACTATGTAACAATAACTTGGCATTTCGTTCAGATTTTGAAGAAAGGCCATAAAGACTTTCACTATCAATCGAACCAAGTCGCAGAATCAAGCCTTCAAGTTGTTCGTTATTTAATGAGTTGGCATAATTTAGTTGATTTTGACTAAGACTAAATACTTCTTCAAAAGTTTTTCTAGTAAAAGGTGCTGTCCAAGTAGCAAGCATTTCTTCAGGATTGTCAACAAAGCCACCTTGTGCATCATAAATAATCAAACCGTTATCGCGTGTGCGCTCAACCGTATAAGTGATGTCGTTTTGGTTGATAGTTAAAACCCCACCATAATTTTCGACAGTATTCGCCACGTATGGGTTGTTTTTAGGAAAACCAAAAACTATGTCAGTAATCAACTGACGCATAGTTGATTTTCCGGCCTCATTATTTCCAAGAATAACTTGCAGGTTTCGGTTGAAAGCAATGTCGACGTTTTTCAATTGTCCATAAGAAATAACTCTTAAATTATCAATAATCATCTCATTTCCTCACTGTGATTCACTAAAGTCTTTGCATTCTGCGAAATTTTGGCCATCACCTGATCATTTAGTAGATCCGTGAGAACAAACGGTGCTTCATCCTTAAAACGTTTGGTAACAACCTCGGACAAATTATCCAACTTGAAAATTTCATTTCCGAAAAGATTCCAAGTGCCTTGATCAATTGAAGTTTGCAAAACGTTAGAAGACGAATTTGGATCACTGTAAGCAACGCTAGCGACATAGAAATTTTTATCTTCTGTCATTTTATTTAGTTGCTGGGCAAAATTACCGAAGTTTGTCTCGGAGAAAAGTTTGCCATTAAAAGTTCCATCAGAACTCACCAAATTCACCGAATAAAGGCTGAAAATCGACTCTGGTAATTGCTGTGCAACTGCTTCGATGATTTTAGAAACTGGTTGTTTTACGTCGACAGGAATTTCGATGTCGTGAAACTCTATTGCATTCGTATGGATAAAGTCGGGTTTCAAAGTGCCGGTTTCGTCGGTTTCAACATAAATAACCCCATGGGCACCACTTTCGGAAGGATTCGTCCCCTGAACTGCTCCCGGATAAGCGATGAAAGGTTTTTGGTTCATAATCGCGACATTTTTTGCTCCACCCAAAGCGAAATAATCGTAGCCTAAATTGGTTAATTGATCCACTGAGACCGCAATCGTACTAGCGACATCCGAGACCACACCGTTCAAAACACCAATATGATAATTGACTTCGTTATTTCTGATCGGCATTGATTTAAACGTATCAGGGCCGCTTCCAGACTGAGTTTTACTTGCCCCAGAAATTGCAACACTAGTACCGTCAGGCGTACTGAAAATTTGGGTATCACCAGATTCCGTGAATACGTATACATTGTCGCTAAAATTCACAGTTCTATTAATATCCATAGTAATGAACACGTTGATATTTTTGTCTGCCAACAATGAAAATTGTTGGTCCAAAAAATCTTGAACAAATGCAACGTTAACTTCTTGGAACAACAAGCCCCCGCTAATAACGATAAAATCAACTTCTTTTGAAATGGCATATTTAACAATGTTTTCAAAAGAGGTGAAAAGTGAATTGAAAATAACCTCCTCTTTTTGAGGCGTGGTTTTGATTACGGTATCAGTAATTGGTCGGCCAAGATTGGCATCTGAAAAGTGGATAAATTTCATGATAGTAAAAAAATCGGTAAAAACCGATTATCTCCTTATTGGTAAAGTGAATTCAAAGGGTCAGTCAAAGCGTCATTAGCCTCTTGTAAGAGACCATTAACTGCGTTTTCAGCTTCACTTAACTTTTTAATTGGTTCTAAAAGTTGTGCTGCATTGGTAATTTCTTGCCATTTTTTAATCTGATCTTCTGTAGGTTGTTGCCCGGTCATTTGGATTTGTTGAATTTCAACTTGAGCGTCTTGGAATTCGGCAAATGCTCTAGAGGATTCTTCGTCCGCTTTAACAACGTCTAAAGCTTCCACTAGGTTCTTGTATTCTTCAGTGTCTTTTAAGGACTCTGCGGTTTGGTTCAAAAGTTCTTTAAAATTAGCCATAGTTTATCTCCGTTTTACATTTCTTGTGGTGCCTTGACTCCCAAAAGAGCTAGACCAGATTCAAGGATAGTTGACACTGATTTAATGAGAGTTAATCGTGCATTCAACCCATCATCTTCAACCAAAATTTTAGTATTCGCGTAGTACGAATTGAATTGTCTACTTAAACTCAAAAGATATTTAGCGACAATACTTGGATCTCTTTGATCAAAAGCTCTTTTTACGATATTAGGGTAATCAAGCATTTTTGAAACAACTTCCCAACTTTGATCATCGGACAACCCGCCTTCAAGATTGAAACTACCTGCTTTACGCAAAATACTATGGATACGAGCATTAGCGTATTGAACGTATGGCCCGGTATCACCTTCAAAACGGACAATCTCATTAATATCAAAATCAATGGTTAAATTGCGGTCATTCTCCAAATCGTTGAAGATTACCGCCCCAACCCCGACTGCTTCAGCGACTTCTTTTTTATTACTTAAATCAGGATTTTTTTGTTCAATTTGTTCGAGCGCCAATTGACTCGCTGAATTCAAAACATCAACTAATGGAACAACATTTCCTTTTCGCGAACTCATTTTAGAACCATTAAAAGTAATCAATCCAAAGCTAACGTGTTCCATTTCGTCTGACCAGGCGAAACCAGCTAACTTCAAAATTGCCTTAAGTTGAGCGAAATGTTCTCTTTGTTCAGCACCAACTACATAAAGCGATTGATCGAAATGATAATGATCTTTTCGATAGATAGCTGTTGCCAAATCACGAGTCATATACAAAGTCGCCCCGTCGGAGCGCCTAATCATGGCAATTGGCAAATTAGAATCAGGTAACAAAGTTGGTAAGTCAACTATTTCAGCACCTTGAGATACAGTAATTAGATTCTTGTCTTTTAGCAAGTCAATTACGGCATCCATTTTGTCGTTATAGAATGATTCTCCCGTGTATGCATCAAAATCAATTTCCAAACGTTCATAAATATCAGTAAATTCTTTCAAAGAGGATTCACTAATAATTTTCCATAAGTCTAGCGCTTCTTGATCGCCGTCTTCTAGCATTTTAAACCAGCGACGTCCCTCGTCAGCAACGCTTTCATCTTCTTTAGCTGCTTGATTGATGCGGACGTATAACTTTACTAATTCATCAATTGAATAGTCTTGAATCGGTTTGTCACCCCACATTTTATATGCGGCAATCATCAATCCAAATTGGGTTCCCCAATCCCCAAGATGGTTGACTTTATCAACGTGATACCCGTTAGCTTTCGCCAAATTGGAAAGGGTGTTTCCAATAACTGTTGAACGGAGATGACCCATGCTCATCGGTTTTGCAATATTCGGTGAGGACATATCAATGACTACTTCTTTATCTTGGCCATCATTGTTGAATCCATAATCGCCCAAGGCTTGATCGATTTGGGAAAATAGCTCTGAACTTGCGTCTTTACGGTTTAAGAAAAAGTTTAGATAAGGACCTTTTGCCTCGACTTTTTCGAATAGTGGATCTTGAATTTCAGCGGCTAAATTTTGAGCGATCTCGGCAGGATTTTGATGCCTGATTTTAGCTAACTGGAAAACTGGAAAAGAAAAATCACCGTTCTCGATTTGCTTTGGACGCTCAATCATCGCTTGGATTTGTCGTCGTTCTAAATCGGGACTTACCTTTTTTGTTAATAATTCTGTAATTTGGTCGGTAATTTGCATACCTTTTAGTATATAACACCGGTCTTTACAAAATTTTGATAACAAAAAAAGCTGATTAAAAATCAGCTTTCATCCTCATCTTTTTCAGGTGGTTTTGGACCTTTTTTAATGATCTCAGCAGCATCCATACGAACAACTGCTCTGTGATTCATTTCTGTAATTGTAATAGTGTCTTCCTTATCGTAATCAGTGACTTCGATTAGAAGAGAAGCGTCGTAAATTTTCTTAATCAAACCAGTAAAAGGATGTTGAATTTGTCCGTAAGCTGGGGCAACAATTACATCATCTAGCCAGTATTGATAAGTGTCATTTAGTGTTTCTTTGGATTTTAATGCCATTCCTATAGTTTACCATCCTTAACGTATTGTTCGGCGATTTGGTAGTCCCCTTGATATGGAGTATCGACTCCGTTAATTTTTTGGTACAGGTCTTCACCCTTAGCAGCTAGGACGACTAAGTCTTCTTTTGAAGCCGAATCGATAGCAAATTTGATGGCTTCTTTACGGTCTTCGATGTAATCTACTTTAACCTTGGTGTTTGTGATATTTGCTTTTATTTCGTCTGCAATCATTTTTGGATCTTCAAAGCCGGGGTCATCAGAGGACAATATAGCTACATCAGCGAATTCAGAAATAGCTTTGCCGAAGCCTTCCCTTCTATTTTGACCTTTGTTACCGGTAGAACCTAAAACAATAATGATTTTGCCTTTCGGTTCTAGACGAGTTTTCAAAAAAAGCATCAAATGTTTTAACGAGTCATAGTTATGGGCGTAATCAACGAACACGATTCCATGGTCCTGAGTTTGAATTTTTAACATACGACCCGGTATATTTTCAATTGGAATCAGTTCTTGACTAAAACATAAGCCGAGAATTTCAATAGTCTTTAGAGCAAATATTGCATTTAGTACATTGAAATCACCTGGGATTAATAGTTCATATTTATGATTTTCAAATTCGAAAACAGAGTGTGACAAATTTGACGCTAATGTCTGGTATTCATCGGATGAAATAACCACATCTTTTTGAGCATTGCCTAAAAATTGATCTTTATAAAAATCATCCCCGTTAACTAGCATCACCCGACTGTTTTTAGACAATTCAACTTTTTTTTCTAAATAATCTTCAAAAGTCGGATGCTCGTTTTGACCGACGTGGTCTTCAGAGATATTCAAAAAAATACCGACATCAAAAGTCAATCCAAACACTCTATTTTTCAAGTAAGCCTGGGAGCTGACTTCCATAACCAAGTATTTAACCCCGGCGTCGACTGCTTTAGCCATATTTGAAAATAAGTCGTAGGATTCAGGCGTTGTCAAATGCGACTTATAAGAAATATCGGCACCGATTTTAGTCTCGATAGTTGAAAACAAAGCGACATTTTCTTTTCCTAATAAATTGAATAATAAAGAATAAAGAATATAGGAAGTTGAAGTTTTACCTTTAGTTCCGGTAATACCAATAATTTCGAGGTTTTCTTGTGGGTTATTAAAAAAGAGAGCCGATAATGCGGCCAATGTTTTTTGTTCATCTTTAACGATAATTTGAGGAATCGAGATTTCTTTTCTTACCGTGGTGACAATCGCCGTTGCACCTTTTTTAACGGCATCCAAAATATATTGATCTTTAATATTTCCTTTGACCACGAACAACGTATCATTTCTTGTGACGCTATTTGAGTTATATTGCAAATCCTCGAATGAGATTTGATCGACATCTGATTCGACTAACAGATTTTTAAATGTCAATTGATTGATGATGTCTTCTGTCTTAAACATAAAAATATTTTAAGTCATTATGGGAAAATTACCCTATGAATAAAATGTTTTCAAGCAATACTCTTTTTTTAATGGGTGTTAATTCAATTATTGGGTCTGGAATCTTTGTGCTTTCCGGAAAATTATTTATTGACGCTGGCAGCTTTAGTTTAGTGCTTATCATTCTAGCTGGTCTCATATCAACGATTATTGCCTTTAGCTATGCCCAGTTGGCTAAAATTTTTCCAGAGGGCGGTGGAACATGGGTTTACGCTAATAAAACCTTTGGAAATTTTTGGGGTTTTTTCGCAGGCGCATTTGATTGGTTATTTGGGATCACTACGTTAGCCGTAGAAACCAAGGCAATGCTGCTAGTTGCCCAAATGCTATGGCCAAATGTCAATAGTTCTCTTTTGTCGATATCGGGGATGTCACTCTTATTGATTTTGATGATCATTAATTTATTCGGGCAATCAGCCGTCACTTGGTTAGATGATTTAACCAGCGGTCTAAAAATTACCTTAATTGTGGTTTTCGTAGTAATTGGTTTGATTTTTGCTAATTGGAAAAACCTTAACCCTATATCAATGCATATATTTTCTAATCTGGGTAATCTCGGAAACGGATTTACTTCTGCTTTCTTTTTGTTTGCTGGTTTTTCATTCATTCCAATTCATGCCAATCAGTTGAAAAACGGAGCTAACGTAATCGAGAAATTGATTCTACAGGTAATGGCGTTTGTCACCCTATTTTTTTTACTAGTCCAACTGGCCAGTATTTTACTACTGGATTCAAATGCTTTAAACGTCAACATTCCTGCCGCGGCAGAACTCCTAAAAGTTGGTGGAATATTTGCCAGAAACCTATTCTTGTTTGGCCTATTAATTAGTATTTTTGGAGTTGTCATCAACGCTTCATTTAATGCGCCTGACGTGTTAACTACTTTGGCAGCAAATCACGATGTAATTCCATCCACTATTTCCAAAGAAAACAAATTCGGTTCAGCAGTTATTCCTACTCTTGTAACCGGTTTTGGTTCAGTATTACTATTAGCTTCGAACAACTATGCCTTGTTAGTATCACTAACTGTATTATTCAGTTTGATGATTTATTCAGTAACTGTCATGAGCGCAATATTCAACGATAAAGGTGAAAGAAAATTAGATCGCATTGTAAATCTGATAGCAATTCCTTCTCTTTTAATATTGGTAATTAGTTTGACGATCCAAAGTATTGTTATCGGAATTATTTTATTCGCCTTAATTAGCGGCCTTTATTTTTACTGGTCAAAAGCATAATTTTATTACAATGTATTAGTGATAAAAATTAACGATTTATCAATCAAATATGACAGCAATGTTGTGTTCGACAACCTCTCCATCTCATTTCCACAAGGTGCTCTAATCGGTTTGATTGGGCCTAATGGTGCTGGTAAAAGTACTTTAATTAAAGCAATTGATCGAGAAATCCCTTTTAGTGGAACGATCGATATTAATGGCGCACGTATTGCCCGAGTGTTTCAAAAGCCAACTTTTAACCCGGTCTTTCCTATGTCAATTCGAGAGCTCTTGACAGATATCAATTCGGACTTCAAAGACATTGTTGCTACTCTCCATTTGTCTGAAGTTTTAGATAAACAATTAACTGAGGTTTCGGGTGGACAAAGCCAAAAGGCCTTGGTTGCTAGGGCACTACTTTTAGACGCCGATATTTTGTTATTTGATGAACCTTTGGTAGGAGTCGACAAAGTCAGCGAAAAAGAAATCTTTAAAGCCTTAAAAAATGAAGTTGCTAAAAATAAAACCGTCATTGTGAGCCATCATGATTTGTCGACTTTAGAACTGTATTTTGATTACTTAGTCTTTTTGAACCACCAAATTATAGCTCAAGGAGCAACCGAGAAAGTTCTCAACCATACCAACTTAAAAAATACCTTTGGAGCAACGTTATGATCGGACAATTTATTTCAGACCTAACTGAATTCCAATTTCTACAAATAGCTCTTCTTTCACTTTTATTAATCTCCATTACTTCAAGTGTGATTGGCAGTTTTGCAATAGTCAGCGGAAATGCACTTCAAACAGATGCCTTGGGTCATGCCGTAATTCCTGGAGTAGTTCTCTCAATGATTTTTAAAGTTCCAATATTAATTGGAGCCCTAGTTTTCGGTTTTTTAGCAAATTGGTTAATCAGCAAAATCCAATTAGAAAAGAGATTTTCAAAAGACGTATCCATAGGAATTGTATTAGCAACTTTCTTTTCCATCGGTACCGTGATTGTTTATAGCTCAGGTTTGACTAGACAATACGAAGAAATTCTCTTTGGAAATGTTTTATCCGTTTCGAAATTTGATTTGGTAACAATTCTCTTGATTTCTATTGCAATCGTGACTATCGTCTATTTAAACTTCAAAAAATTAAAACTTGTTGCTTTTGATCCAGACTTTGCAAAAAGCATTGGTCTTTCGGTTGAAAAATATCAAAAACTTCTAATGATTGTTTCCACCATAGGAATTATTTTGGCAATTAAAAGCGTCGGTGTAATTCTTGTGAGTGCCTTTGTAGTTACAAACTCGGCATCGTCTAGGATTTTCTCTCATTCGTTTTCTGCGATGATTAATAATGCGGCAATCATAGGTGTTATTAATTCAATTCTTGGTTTATTTATTAGCTATAGTTTTGATCTACCGGCTGGACCAACCATCATATTATTAGACGGAGTTTTGTTCTTCATTTTGTTTTTATTTAGGAGGGTTTCATGAAAAAAAAAATCGTGACAACATTAGCTTTTACTCTGATTATCGTTGCTTCACTTCTAGTTATTTTTGCACCAAGTAAAAATAAAAATAACAGCAAGATATCCATAGTTACATCTAACGTGATTTTAAAATCGATGGTTAATTCTATAGGTGGAAAATACGTTCAAGTGTCTTCCCTGACCACCAATGGCTCAGAAATTCATGATTTTAATCCCACTCCTAGTCAAATTAAGAAGCTGACACAGGCCGATTTATATATTAAAAACGGTTTAGGTCTTGAACCAAAACTTAACGATAAACCTAAAAAAACTTTGGTCGCGTCTGAAGGGATTCTTTCTGTGAAGTTCAAAGATGGAAACAAAAATCCCCATGCCTATTTATCATTTTTAGGCATCAGTACATATTTGAAAAACATTACCAGTGAGCTAATTGAAATTGATACTTCACACAAATCTTTTTATGAAGCCAATTTAAAAAATCAACTGATTGAACTTCAAAAACTTGAAAAGAAGTACTTGTCTAAAGATCACGATTTTACGATCGTTACTGATGAAGATGCTTTTGCATATTTGGCCAAAGAATTAAAATTTGATAATCAATTTGTCGAACAAATTCTCTCAAACCAAAGTGTGTCGCCAAAGAAAATGGCAGACTTTATTAACCAACTAAAAAAAGAAAAAAATGTAAAACTACTTTCATCAGCAAATGAATCAAGTAAAACCTTGCAGACAATTGGAGACGGTATAGATAAAAAAATCTCCGGTTCAGTCTTCGTTGATGGTTTAGATAATAAAAAAGATTACCTCCAGACTTTCAAAGAAAATCTAGAAGTAATCTACGAATAACTAAATTTTATGATGTTCAATATCGAAACCGGTATATTTTTCAATGGCGTCCATGGCCTGTAAATAACGACCATAATATCCCACAGGATCTTCATTTGAGTTTGGGGCATCTAGAATAACTACTTTTGAACTAAAACCGTATTCCGATATCACCTTGAGTAATTCTTGGTGATATTTTTTTTGATCTATTGTTGATTTAGTAGTGTGGAATACTGTTCTATTCACGTCTTCAAAAGGTGGAATAATCAGAATTAAATCAATTTCTTCAGCAGCAATAGTAGTGTCATAAAGAGACGCAACCTTTGCTTGGTCTTCTGTCGATAAAACCAAATTCGAGAATGCTTTGACACTCATAACGTCACCATTGAAAATAGTTAAACCGTTATTTGATGGAGAATTAATTTCATGACTGTTCCATTGATAAGTGGAAGTAATGATGTTGGCGAAGTCCTTTACGTTCATCTCGGAATCTGTAACATTACTTTCTTCTTGATACTTTTCAACATAGTCTAAGCCAAAAGGAGCATTCGCTGAACGGGCTAAGCGTCTAATTAGAGTCGACTTACCAGAGTTAGCTCCTCCCATCACAACAACTTTTTGAACAAAGTGACGTCTAAACGATCTATTAATATAGTCCCAGTATTCCAACGGATTTTTTCGAATTTCAGTGGCCGAAATATTTAGGATTGTCCGATCCATGACGGAAACCGTGTACTGGTTGGCCGGTAATCTTTTTTCAAGTTCCTTTTTATAATCCTCTTCTCCAGTATAAAAAGTGATTTTGGCATCTGGATTAGATAAATGTTTTTTGACAATTCCTAACAATCTTTCAAGCCATTCATCCCACCCATTGGGCATTACAGGGAGATCATCTTCGTTCAACATGTCGACTTTTATCTGCCATTCGTCAGAGAAAGCTTGTCGAAGATATCTAAACCGTTTCTCCAAAGGAAGTCCAATTTGAGAGCCACGATCATCCTTATACCCAGAAGTTACCACTAAAACACCGTCGTTTAAAGCAGCTGCTTTATATATTTCAGCTTGATGACCTACGTGCAGAGGAGCAAAAGTTCCAAAAAAAACTCCAATTTTATCGCCTTGGAGTTTATCATTGTTTTTTATCAGATCGAGATTTTCCATTGACGATATTATAAACTACGAGTTGAACTTCCCTTTTCTAAGATCTTTGACAATGAAATCTAAAATCGCTTGCGTAGGAAAACCTTTAGTTAATTGCTTGAAATTCTCTTCTTCAATGGCTTCTAGATCGTTTTTTCCGAAAAGTAGTTTTTCTATTGTTGGTACTAAATCATCAAGTTTCGAAACGGTGTGTACCCCGCGCATCCACTTTTCACCTAACTGAGTAAATTTGGTGTGTCCTGCACGCTCATAATAAACAATTGGTTTTTTAAAAATTTGCGCTTCATACAAAGATGACACGCCGTCGGTTAAAACTAAATCTGCCGCAGCCATTGCAGGATAAGAATTTTCGTTAACAATTGTATTGGTATTAGGCAGTGAATTCCATTTATCCAAAAAATCATCATATTCTTTAGATCG
>JAISIV010000135.1 GCA_031261865.1 Lactobacillaceae bacterium
TCATAAACTTTGGTATCAAAATAATGAATGTCGAAAAATATTGGGTTTTTCTGTTTTTCATTAGCTCTTTTAATTGATATCAGGTCATCTGATAACTGTTCTATTGAAATAGAGCCGGAACTGTCTAAAAAGATATCAATCGTTACAGGCGTAGAGAACATTTTTTTAGTTCCCCGGCGCAAAACGTTTTGGCTTCTTGGAGTCGTGTATTTATAGAAAGTTCTCTTAGTCGCACTACTTATTTTATGTTTGGTGAAATCATTGATTCCTTTTTTTAACGTTGGCAGCTGAAAGACCTTGCCTTTTTGATCAATTTTTTCTTGAAGTTCTTCAGTAATCAGGCCTCGACCTTCGTCGCCACTAGATGAAATCGCAAATTGAAGAGCATTTAAAATGGTCTGATCTGCATTTTCTGAACTTTTATTCCAAGACAGATGCTCTTGTCCTATCTCAGATTCTTTATCACCCTGATTTTCGCCTTGTTGCGAATTACTTTTGGAATCTTCTTGATCGCCGCTATTGTTGGTGCCGTTATTATTGGAATTATTTTTTTTATCGTTGGGAATGAATTTAGACAAATAGTAGTCAGCACTCTGTTTTTCTTCCAACTGACCGCCCCAAGTAGTAAATCGGCTAATATTTTCTAAAGTAACCCCTGAACTCTTAATGATTCGGCTATTACTTAGGGCATCGAATTGATTGATTGCTAAATCGGTAGACAAATTCACTTCTTTGGAATTGTCGAAACGAACGGGATGGTTTTGAGCGATATGTAAAGCTTCGTGTAATAGTAAATCAGCTAAATCCTGATTACTAGTAATGTGCCACCATTTATCGATGTTGACGTGCAAAAAAAGCTTATTTTCAATCGAAACTGACAAAGGGGCAGGACTGTCGTCGAAAACGACTTCCATTTGTGAAATCAAATTTCCAAGCATTGGACTTTTTCTACTTAGCAAAATATTAGCGACCGAAATAGAGCTTTTGACGGCGGACTGGTCATGAATTAAGTCGTTTTCAAAAAGATCTGGCACTTCGTAGACAATCATTAACGCCACCCTAAATCTAAGGGGATGCCTTGAGAGTCATTTTCTACGACTACATCAAAGAAACTCATGATTTCTTCGGGTTGAATATCGATGACTTCTCTATTTACAGGAGTCTGAGTGTCGTTTATGAAAATAGTCAGTTGAGGATTGTCTCCCTCGCCTAGAATCATTTTCTCAACTTCTCTTTGACCGTGATTTTCTTTTTTGTAGAGAACGACTTTAGTCACGTTTTCTAGAATTACCCGAGCAGGTAAATCCATCATGTGGGCCAAAAACTCGGCTTTAGGAGTTGTCATCACGCTTCCTGAAGTTAATAGAACTTCAGCGGTATTTAAAAAGCCACCCTTTTGTGATGCGTCAACTAGTTTTCCAGTCACGATTTGCGCCAGTTCATCTCTTAAACGTTCTGGGTTTGCTTGATATGTGATGATTCTGGTTTCTTTTGAATCTGATGGTTTAATTTCTCGCATTAGAACTTTTTCCAATCATTTTGGTTTGATTGCCCGGACAAAAATGAGGTTCCTCCGACATCAACTTTGGTTGTTCCATCACTGAAATAAGTCGTGTTGCCAACTTTATTGCCAACTAATCCGTTTGAATAAAAATCAGTGTTGCCGACAGTAGTTTTCGTGGTTCCATCGTTAAAGAATGTCGTGTTTCCAGCCGTATTGCCAATTCCACCACCAGTGTAAAAAGCAGTATTGCCAGCTTGGTTTTTCATCACGTTTCCATCAGTAGTATTCATGAAGGTTGTCCCCGTTTTTTGCGGCTCATTTGGCGAGACAAAAAAATTATTTGTATTTGATTGCGCCGTAAATGTTTTGTTTTGTAGACTTTCGTTATGTACTATGGGAGCCTGATTTGCGGAAAATTCTGAGTTAGTTCGGGTATTGGTTTTGTATTGACCTTTATTTTTTGAGTTGTAAAAACTGCCAGCCTCTGTGCCTTTGATAATTGCGTTTAACAAGGCATAAATCATGATTAAGAACACGATGAACATGCCGACAATAAATAAAATAGCCCAACTTTGAAATAACATAAATTCAATTATAAACTTTTGAAATTCGTACAAAAAAACTAGATTATTTCACTAATCTAGTTAAAAAAATTAATCTTCTTCACTCCCAAAACCGTATTTAGCGACGACGGCCGCTAAGCCACCACCAATCGTCGGACCTACAAGATATACCCAGAAATGAGTAAGGGATGAAGTTTTACCTAAGAATGCAGCGAACACTGCGGGCGTTAATGAACGGGCTGGGTTCATTGAAGCACCAGTTAAAAAGATTCCAACTAGGATTAAAGCTGTAATTGTTAAACCGATTGCTAGAGGTGCATTTTGTGTTCCGTATTTTTCAGAACTGGTTAACAGAATAACTAAAACTAAAATAAAAGTTAGTACTAGTTCTACTAAAAGTGCAATTAAAGGTGTCACGGGTTTTACAAAATCCGTTTGTCCAAAATTAGCACCCGGCATTTTTAGTGCGGTAGTTAATACTACTAGAAGTCCTGTTCCAGCAAAAGCACCTAGAATTTGAGCAATGACATAAAAAACAAACTCTGTCCATGTAATTCTCTTTGTAATTGCTGCAGCAAAGGAAACTGCTGGATTAAAATGTGCCCCGGAAATGGCACCAAATGAATATGCTCCAGCGATAATGATAATTCCGAATGCCAGTGCGATTGGTACGGGTCCAATTGTATTGAAATAATAAACGGCACTTGAAGTTCCAATCAAAACCAGAAGTAATGTTCCAAAAAATTCTGCTAAGTATTTACGCATTTAATTGTCTCCTAAATTATTATTTTTGGGCGAACCCTTTAGATTTGGTGTATTCAGTTTGAGCTGAATTATCGGATACGCCTCGAGTTAACATTTTAATATTATGCTGAGTCCAATCATCTGAAACTCCACGGTTCTGATAATAATCACTCATAATTTGGTTGTATTCTGACACAGCATTTTCGGCATTTTTTTGATCGTATTTGTCCTTCATCCAGAATCCACCATCAACCGGCAATTTAGGTTTAACACCAGGATTCATATCCGCATATCCTAGAGAAATACCGAGAACTGGTTTTACGAAATCTGGTAATTCAAGTGCTTCTTCTAGAAAAGCAAATGGCCTTACTGCC
The DNA here is from genome assembly GCA_031261865.1 of Lactobacillaceae bacterium. Taxonomy (GTDB): domain Bacteria; phylum Bacillota; class Bacilli; order Lactobacillales; family Lactobacillaceae; genus Oenococcus. Next base: position 3,186 of record JAISIV010000135.1, read on the forward strand.
CCAGCCATGGTTACGGCTCCGATGCCTAAACTTTCAGCAGCCAGAACGATGTTTTCACTAGCAATCCCGGCTGAAAGGACCGCACCTTCATACATATTGGTCCAAGAAAGATTGGCTTTCATCAGTTCGACTTGTTCTTCCGTAGCGCCAATGAACATTTTGTTGTAATCGATTGTCACAACTATAAAACGCGCAGCTGAGCCAATATAACCCATTCCAGCTAAACTAGTTACCTCATCTTTGATGTCTTGATCTTCGATTTCGATAAATGTTACTGGCTGAAAATTGTTCATACTTGGACCTAGAGTAGCGGCGAGCATGATTTGAGACATATCTTCATCACTAATTTTTTTATCCGAAAAAGAACGAATTGACATTCTTTGGTTCAAGACCTGAAAAATATCTTTCATAGTTTAAAGCTCCTTTGTTGGTTTTAAAGCTACTAAGATAATACCCAAAAATTAAGCAGTCATCTTAGTTATTAATTTTTTTAATATATGCGGGTCAAAAATGAGAAAAAAGCTCTTTCCTGTAAAATATTTTTTATGGAAAAAGACGTGAAACTTAATCGAACTTTTGGCTTTTGGTCGACAATTTCAATGGTTGTCGGTACTGTTATCGGCTCGGGAGTTTTTTTTAAACAAGGAAAAATCATCGCTGAAGCCGGAGGAACAACTAACGCTCTGATTGTTTGGGTCGTCAGTGGTTTATTAGCATTAGCTGGTGCTCTTACTTTGTCTGAAATCGCGGCCCGTGTGCCTAGACCGGGAGGAATTTACACATACATAGAAGAACCATTCGGCAAGTTCTGGGCTTTTATTGCTGGATGGATGCAAGTAATATTTTACGGACCAGCACTAGTGGCCGCGGTTTCATATTTCTTCGCTTCTCTTTTATTGAATTTAATTGGTGTAAAAGCTGATCAAGTAATTCTTGGAATTCCTTTAATTATGTGGACGGCGGTCGTCGTATTGTTGACAGTTTCTGGTATTAATTTGTTTGAAAACTCAGTTGCCCGTCGTTTTAATATTGTCACTACTATTACTAAAATAATCCCAATAATTGCTTTAATTATTTTTGGTCTTTTCTTCGGAAAAGAAAATGCCTTAGGACAAACGATTGATCAAATTGCTTCAAATTCCCATTCAACAGGATTCGGTCTAGCGATGGTTTCTGCTTTATTTGCTTATGATGGTTGGGCAATCATTACTTCTATGTCAGGGGAAATTAAGCAACCTGAAAAGACTTTACCGAGGGCTTTAACAGTTGGGATGATTTTTGTGATGTTGGTTTATTTGCTAACTGCATGGGGAGTTTTCCAGTCGATGCCCGCAGAACAAATTGTCAAATATGACACTGATGCCTCTTATTACATTGTTAAAAATGCGTTTGGAGAATTCGCTGGTCGACTCTTAACTATTGGAATTTTGATTTCCGTTCTTGGTTCCCTAAACTCAAAAGTCCTAGCCTTTCCTCGAATGACTTACGAAATGGCCGTAGAGGATAATTTTATCTTCGCAAAACAACTTAAAAAAATTGGGCAAAAGACTCGCACACCGTTTAACGCAGTTCTCTTTCTAGCTATTATTTCAATTATTATGCTTTTTGTAGCAGGTGCTCAAGACTTGTCTGATTGGACGGTTGTCTTTATGTATTTGTTCTATTTCATCGCCTTTGTTGGTTTGTTTATTCTCCGAAAGAAAAAAACTGGAGAGGACAGTAAATATAGAGTTCCTTTGTATCCGATAATTCCTTTGGTCGCTATTGGAGGTTCCCTATTCATTGTTGGGTCGACAATATTGTCTGCTGTGACCTCTGCTGCTGATGGCAATATGAGTCAATTGTTGGGAATTACAATAAGTGCGATAGTTATTGCAGCGGGTGCTCCAATTTATCTATATGTAAATAGACAAAAAAAATAACTTCCTTAGGAAGTTATTTTTTACTTTAGAACATCTTTTAAGAAAGTTAATGACGGATTAATAGCGTCCACTAGATATCCTTCAGCATGTCTTGATCCAGGTAAAACTAGGGTATCAATTCGGACGTGATGATTAATGAATTCTTTTTGAACAATTCCCACTTCCTGAACTGGAACCAATTCATCCATAGAATTAGCCATAAACAAAGGTTTTGTATTATCGTTAACTCGATGGTAAGGACTAGCATCTGAAAACGAAACCTCTCCATTTGCTGTAAGATTTTCAACTAACCAACGGTAATAAGATTTATTGGAACCATCCTGGTCGATATCGGCAGATTTGACATCGGCTGCGATCTTTACTTGAACGGGTTTGACATCTGGATTTTCTTCCATAAATGTATCTAAGGCCAATAAGCCTGACCAACTAACCACTGGCACATTTAATTCCAGGCCGGTTTCAAATGCAACGTTTCCTCCGGATGAACCACCCCAAATGGCTAAATGATTTACATCCAAATTAAGTTGATTAATTAAATCAAGCACATCATCTCTTTGAGTTGGGAAAAGATTTGTTTTAGTACTTCCATCAGCGAAGCGATAGTTGGGAACAACTACTGAATATCCATTGTTAACCAAGATGGCTGCTAAATCAGCTTCTTTATGTTTGTCACCCTGCCACCATCCGCCGCCGTGTACAACAACTATGGTGTTTCCGTTGCCATCATCATCGGGTTGATATGTGTCGTATTTTTGTAATTCATCTTGTCCGTAAGTTAAATCAGTTTGAACTTTCATTAGTCGGCTGCCTCATCTATTGTTTTTTGTGCGATTTCTTCAAGCGTCTGGTTATCGTAGGTGACATACGACAAGATATTTGAATCATTCAATTGAACTTTATGTTCATAGTCCCTGAGTACTCTTTCAACGAAAGTTGGAAGAGTTACTTCTTCACCCAAGTAAGAGATTTTACCGGCAGAAATTACTTTTCCAATCTCTAGGTCGTGTCCAACAAAGTGGATCAATGAGTTTTCAGGAATATTCAAATCTTCAAAAATTTGAGAATAATCATCGTTTAATGAAACCGAGAAATCACTTTCCTCTTCAGCGTTGTTGCTTTCATTAACTCTATTTAGAATATCGTTAACGCTTAAACCCTGACTATTAGCTTCTTTTTTTTCTTCGGACTGAACTTCAGCAACTTTTACTTCAGTTTCTGGTTCAGGGACGTTAACTTCTTCAGGTGCTTGAGAATCAATTTCTAATTTCGGAGCCTTGGACAGAACTTTTTGACTATTGGCTTCAACGAATTGGGCAATATTTCTCGAGTTGGTATTGCTAAGCTCGCTAACTTGTCTTAGACTTTCGTAAGAAAATGTTGACTGATTTTCTGATTCGATAAAGCTCGACTCACTAGCCTCACTGATGCTATCTTGAACATCGAATTGGGAATCATGGGGTAAATCATAATACTGTTCAATGTGGCGAACCATTTCACTTAATTTAACTTTGAGAAAATTTTTATTTCGGTTAACGATTCCCTTGGGAAAAGTCGCCATCAAGCTCTTAACTAAATATCTAGGATCGTCATCAACTTCTACTTCGTATTCGAGGTTAAAATCTTCCGGTACGGTTTGCATGTTTAAAGATTCAAGCAACTCTTCAGTGCTTGATGCGTAACCAACTACATAAAATAACCCTTTTTCGAAAGACGGATTAGAAAAAATACCAATTCTGTTTGTCGCCATATTACCCCTTAATACATTACCTTTCATTTTATACGAATAAGCGGTTATGCACAAATGAGGGTGCGATTTTTTAATCCTGTAATCGATTTTTTCGCTTAATTAATGCAGCAGTTAGCGTCAATCCTAGTCCAGCATACAGAATAGAAGGTCTATTTTTATCAACTGTTGATTCGTGTGAGATTTTTTCAAGACCTAAAGCTAATCCTCCTGCTCCAGCAAATAATTCAACAGTTTTCATGATTAAAACCTTTATATTTTTTTAAATTAATTTTTAAAACTTAATAATTTAAAATTATTATTTATAAATCTTATTTATTTTATTACTTATTAAAGTTATAATTATATATTTATTTTTTTTATATTTAATTATTTTTAAATTTTTTTATTAAATTAATTTTTAAAATAATT
>JAISIV010000049.1 GCA_031261865.1 Lactobacillaceae bacterium
TTCTTTTTTAGCGTTTGCTTGACTTGCTAAACGTTGAGCAAGTTCGGATGATTCGCGCCAGAAATCATAGTTTCCAACGAATTGAGTGATTTTTCCAAAATCCACATCCAAAATCATTGTTGGGACTTCGTTCAAGAAGTGACGATCGTGAGAGACGACAATAGCTAAATTAGGGAATGAAATCAAAAAATCCTCTAACCAATCGATTGTCTTCATATCAAGACCGTTGGTTGGCTCATCTAAGACAAGAATGTCGGGATTTCCGAACAAGGCTTGAGCGAGCAAAACCTTAACCTTATCATTTTCAGAAAGGTCACCCATTTTTGATTGATATAAGTCAGAACTAATTCCTAGTCCAGTTAATAATCTTTCAGCATCACTTTCAGCATCCCAACCGTTTAGCTCGGCAAATTCAGCTTCAAGTTCGGCGGCTTTATTTCCGTCTTCTTCGCTAAAATCAGGTTTTGCGTAGAGTTCGTCTTTTTCTTTAGAAATCTCATAAAGGCGTTTATGTCCTTGAATTACAGTATCAATTACCGAAAATTCATCAAAGGCAAAGTGGTCCTGAGCTAAAATACTCATACGGTCAGTGGCGTCAATATTAATTGTTCCGGCAGTTGGTTGAAGTTCACCTGTGAGTAATTTAAGAAAAGTTGATTTACCTGCACCGTTAGCACCGATAATTCCATAAGTGTTTCCAGGTGTCAACTTTAAATTGACATCCTTATATAGGTTTTGACCATTGAAGCCAAAACTCATGTCTGTAACAGTAATCATAATCGTTTCCTCCTTTATTTAGAGACAATCTTTTTGACGTCACCAAGTTTCTCAGACAATAGATTAACTGAGTTCAAAAGTGCGAGTCGGTTATTTTTGATTCTTGGGTCTTCTGCATTAACCATAACGGATTCGAAGAAATCTTGAATAGAAGGAACCAGTTTTGTTAAATCAATATATAAATCATCGAGTGAATCATTTGTAATGTTAGATACGGCTTGATACAAGTTCTTTTCTTGTTCGGTTTCAAATAATGCTGGATCAATTTCATCAAAATTGGTTTCTTTTTCGACAATGTTAGAAATACGCTTTAAATTCTCTATTGTAACGTTGAAATTTTCATCACCTGCATGATTCTGAAGAACGTCAATTCGGTTTTGATAATCAGATAGAATCAAATCGTTGTTTTTTGTTAATGCTGAATCTAATAAGTCTGATCGAACTTCAGAATTGTTTTGTCTTAAACGATCAATAAAGAAAGAGATAACTTCTGGTTCAACCTTTTCTAGATTAGAAACCACTTCTTCGTTCAAACCATAAGAGTTCACCGAATAATCGGAAATAACAGTTTCTAGCAATTGGTCTAAATCGATATTCCATTCCATATTCTCGATGATACGAATAATTCCATTGGCCGCACGGCGGAGTGCGTATGGGTCATTTGCACCGTTAGGAATAAAACCAGCAGCGAAAAATGAAATTAACGAATCAATTCGATCTGCTGTAGAAAGAAGTGCTCCAAGTGGGGTTTTAGGCAAAATTCCTTCAGCGGATGTTGGTAAGTATTGTTCATACAAAGCATCACTTACTGTTGAATTTTCTCCAAAAATGCGAGCATAATGTCCACTCATGACACCTTGAAGTTCATCAAATTCATTGACCATATTTGTTGTAAGGTCGAATTTATAAATTTCAAAGGCGCGCTTAATATCTTTTGAATCAATATCGAGGTTCAACATTTTAGCAACGGCAGTAGCAACAACTAAAGAACGAGACATATGTTCTTTAACAGAACCTATTTTTGCATGGAAAACTAGGTTATCGACTTTTTCCATAAATTCTGAAATACTTTTTTTAGAGTCCTCTTTAAAGAAGAAATCTGCATCTTCTAGTCGAGCAACCAAAACCTTTTCGTTTCCGGCCACGATATTATCAATTCGACGATCATCACCGTTTCTAGCGGCGATAAAGTAAGGCAATAATTTACCTTCTTGATTAGTTACATAGAAGTAACGCTGATTATCTTTCATCGATGTAATAAGAACTTCGTCAGGAATTTCCAGGTATTTTTGATCGAACTGTCCAAGGAAAAGCGTTGGCATCTCTAAAATATTATTGACTTCTTCGAGCAAATCTTCGTCAATGTCCACGACCCAATTATTGTCCGCCGCAATTTTTTGAATTTGTAAACGAATCTCTTGTTTTCGTTGATCAGCATCCACGATTACGAAATTTTCAAATAACTTATTTTGGTATTCTTCTGGATTTTCGATGGTAATCTTTCTTCCAAGCAAATCATCGACTTCATTGAAGGCATCTTGAGAAAGGACGCGATGACCATAGGTGTAGTTAGAACTGCGAACACCAACTACTTCAAAATCAACCGTCTTTTCACCTAACTTCGCTAGTATCCAACGAATTGGTCGTACAAATTGAAAACTGTTGTTAGCCCACTTCATGTAGGTTGAAAACTTCATTTGTTCAATGACTTCACGCCCAATGCTTTGTAAAATTTCAGAGGTTTCAATTCCGAGAACTTTATTTTGGTAATAAACGTAACCATCTTTTTCTACTAAATCACTTTCATTACCACCCTTACCCTTTACGAATCCAAGAGCCGCTTTAGTCCAATTGCCATCATTATCTTTAGCAACTTTTATTGATGGACCACGTAGCTCTTCTTCATAGGCTTTAGAAGTTGGAGCGATGTCGATAATTAAAACGGACAATCTTCTAGGAGTCGAAAATATTTTTATGTCTTGAAAAGTTACTTTGTGTTCTTCCAAAAAGTCACTAGTACGTTTTTTTAATTGTTCAATACTTGGAGTCACCAGGTGTGCTGGAACTTCTTCCACACCAATTTCTAAAAGAAAATTCATTTTACTTCCTCCTCACCAATTTCTAAAGTGTAAATACCATTTTCGCCGAGATACTTTTCACGCAATTCTTGATCTTTAAGTAATGGGAAACCGAGTTTTGCACGAGCTTGAATAAATTCTTTAGCAACCCGACGTGCCATTGTTCTAATACGATGCAAATAACCGGCTCTTTCAGTAACTGAAACGACCCCGGAAGCGTCCAATAAGTTAAATGTGTGACTGCTTTTTAAGATGTAATCATATGCTGGGTGAACTAAGCCTAATTCAAGAAGACGAGTAGCTTCTTTTTCAAAGTCATCGAAGTGACTGAAAAGCATTTTAGTATCAGATTCATCAAAAGCATAAGTTGAGTGTTCAAATTCTGGTTCAGTGAAAATGTCCCCATACAAAACCCCATTGCCCCACTCAAGTTCATAAACAGTAGCAACATCTTGGATATAAGAGGCTAATCTTTCTATGCCGTAAGTGATTTCGGCAGTGACTGAATCAACTTCAATTCCACCAACTTGTTGGAAATAGGTAAACTGCGTAACTTCCATTCCGTCTAACCAAATTTCCCAACCGATCCCGGCGGCTCCCATTGAAGGATTTTCCCAGTTATCTTCAACGAAACGGATATCGTGATCTTTGGGGTCGATACCTAATTCCATTAATGAGCCCAAGTACAATTCTTGGATATTTTCCGGACTTGGTTTAATGACAACTTGGAATTGATGATGTTGAAAAAGACGATTTGGATTGTCACCATATCTTCCGTCGGCTGGACGACGAGAAGGTTGAACGTAAGCTGCGCTCCAAGGTTCAGGACCGTTCGCTCTTAAAAAAGTATACGGGCTCATAGTTCCGGCCCCGACTTCATTGTCATAAGCCTGCATTAAATTAGCACCTTGTTTTGCCCAGTATTCTTGCAAAGTCAAGATAATTTGTTGCATTGAAAGTTTATTTTCCATTATTTCCTCCAAAATTTAGCATTAGCACAAACAAAAAAGCGTTCCAATGCCAAAAAAATGACATCAGGACGCTTACGCGCGGTTCCACCTGATTTCCACTCAAATCAATCAAGAAAGAGTGACACTTTGGATTACCGGAAATTCCTGCGCCACTAGGAAAGTAATCGTTGATTAATATTTTACACTTTATGTTTGTTCTGGTGAGCGGCAATAAATCGCCAAGCGATTGTAATTGCAATCACCCCAAAACTTGATGCATAAGGAATCCACAAAGACAAAACGGTCATTACTAGACTGGCATAAACTAAATATAACCTCATAGTATTAACACCATGTCTGCGGACAAATGCCTTATTTTCGGTGCCAATTTGACGGTTCACATTTCTACTTAACATCCACAGCGCGAATAATGTTGCAGAATAAACGGCGCCATACAAAAAATGTGGAGCCGGAGTAGAAAATTCTCCTTGCCAAGCTGTTGCAAATGGTACTAGAGAAATTGGAAATAAAGCCGCAACATTTAGCCACATGAATCCTACTCTTACGGTTTTAAGTTCTTCTAGAATTTGGTGGTGACTAATCCAAAAACTGCCAACTAAAACAAAACTAATTAAATAGGCAATAAAAGTATTTAGAAAACTGGCTGAAATTAATTGATTCCAATCCCCAGTTTTTGGGATGGGGATTTCAAGAACCATAATGGTGATAATTATTGAAAAAACACCATCACTGAATTCTTCTACTCTACCCTTGTTCATTTAAACTCAACCTTTCCATAGCATTCATTTGCTCAATTACTTTTTTTGATCTCGTCTTCAAACCAATTTGGCGGTCATAAATCAGATTAATCACTCGCTGAACGGCTCTTTGAGTATCCGAAGAAATATCAAAATTATTGACTTTTGTTAAATCCGCCATCGAATACCATCTAAGAACGTTGATAACTTTGTTAGAAACGTGCAAACGGTATTCATCTAAAGCAAAATGTTTCTTTTCGATAATTCCGTTATATTTTTCTGAATAATCAAAAATTCCAGTAGTTGTCCCATCAATCGAATCACTGTATAAATTTGGTTTGACACCAAGTGGTTCCAACAGTCGGACCTCAAAAAAATTAACAATATTTTTTACTTCCGCTCCTTTTTCAATCAAGTTGATGCCAGCGAGAAAATTCAAATACCAAAAATTGGAAACAGAATTTTTTTCAAAAGCATCGATAAATAATTCTCCAATATGAGACAAGTACGCTGATAGATAAATATCAATACTAATATTTTGGACTTGAGAAACGGTGTCGATATCAGTGATGTAACCGAGAGTATTATTTTTAGGATGAGTCCCGATAAATACGCCGTTTGTCATGACAAAAATATTAGCGTTGAGCTGTTTTTTTGATTTTTTGTAACCACGAATCATAAATGACTCAATTCCGGAATTTTTGACCAATAAATTGACGATAGCGTCATTATCGGAATATTCGCGAACTGAAAGCACGATTCCTTCGATTTTAACGTTAGCCATTAATTGTCTTCGTTGTTATAACCGTATGATTGTAAAGCTTGTGGACGATCGCGCCATCTTTCTTCAACTTTTACCCAAGTTTCTAAAAAGACCTTATTCCCCAAAAGATTTTCAATATCTCTACGAGCTAATTCACCAATTTTTTTAATCATTGAACCTTGTTTTCCGATAATGATGTTCTTTTGAGTTGGGCGTTCAACAATAATCGAAGCTTGAATTTTGA
>JAISIV010000050.1 GCA_031261865.1 Lactobacillaceae bacterium
ACATTAGTAGTGGCTGTTTGAGTACTTGTTGAAGCAGTCTCATCAATGGCATCTGATGAAGCCGCGTGTGAGTCTGCTTGAGATTCAACATTTATGTTTGTTTGAGAAGAAGTGTCAGAAATCTTTGGAGTATCAGAAAGTGAGTCAACAGTTGATTCAGAAGTGCTAGTAACTACTGAATCAGCGTTTGACGAAACGACAGAAGCCTCAACATTGGTTGTAGACGCATCTGTAGAAAATGTTTGTGTTTCAACTGGGTTGTCAACGTTTGATGACGTATCTGTGCTAGTTTCTGTGTTTTGAGTAGAAACATCTGTGGTTGAATCTTGACTTTGTGCGGCAGTGTTAACTGTTTCAGTTGACTCAGTCGAATCAGAATTTTGCGCACCTGAAACAACAGTTGTATCTTCGACAACCGTGTCTGTGTTTCCTGTGGCCTCAGCAACAGCTGAAGCATTTGTATCAGTAACGACTCCGGCAGCATTCGTGTCTACTCCTGCATCCCCAGTTGTAGTAGTTGTGGTTTCATCGGCATTTGCAACTACACCTGCTGCAGCAAATGAAAAGGCAGTAATACCAGCGACTAGCCACTGTTTTCCTGCTTTATACATCTTCTTGTGTTCTTTACGTTGAAGACTGGAACTTAGAAGGTTTTTCTTATTTTTTGACATGTAAAATACTCTTTCTTTCTGACAATTTCACATAATATGTGCAAAATAATAATAAAACCTACATAAACACTTGTGTTGCGACTTCACAAAAAGTTCACACTTTTCACAGAAATTTTATATTTATGTATTTTGGTAAAGAAAAACGCTAAGAACTTTTGAATTCTTAGCGTTTAAAAAAGTTAATAAGATGGGAATCTTTCAAATTTACGTGATTATCATTAATGATTGGTTTTCTTGTTTGACAGCATCCATTCAGGAAGCGGATTTATGTGTGAAGAATTCAAAAACTCCGCTCTTTCTCTTATCTTTCGACTTTCTTTGAGCTTTTGCTTAATCATTTCGGTAACTTCAGCCGATTTTTTTTCTTGCAATTGTTGTTCAGTCATCCTCATCTACTCCATTATATTTTATTGTTTTAAGAAAATTGCAAATTTCTGACAGGCTGAATTCATTCTCCTCCGATTCTAGAAAACCCACTAGAGCACCAATATCAGGATTAACAATTTTTTTAAACGCGATTTCATCAACATAATTCGAACTTAATAAATAAGTGAGTTGATTTAAATTTTTGAATACTTGTGTTATTTCGTCCGCGTGTTCATTTGAAATTGAAATTAGGATATCTTTACGATTTTCATTAGTCAGACTAGTTTTCTCTTCAAATGTTGTGAACTGGCTGTTTTTCTCTTCTTCAATCAATAGAGTGACTCGATTGAATTTTTCAACAACTTCCCGTTCAAATCTTCTGATCATGTCATCGGTTCTCTCGGTAACTCTAGATTTGTTTGCATAGTAATTCTGCCAGAAATTCCCAAATAGCCCGACTAAAGAAATAATCACAGCTAACGCAGGCAAATATTCGATTAGTTCTTTTATACCCATACTTATTAATACGAGAAAATCAGAAGCAAACGACAAATATCACCAAAACTTCCTTTTTTTAAACTACACGAGTCAAAAAAATCCAGTTCGTACAGAACTGGATCAATCAAAAATATTATCAAGATGTTGGAGAAAGGATTTCTTTTGTTTAGGACCTTTGGCTTCTTTCGAGATCTTTGGTTTTTTAGTTCGACCCGAGAAAATAGCAATCCAATTGATTAAGACGGGAATTACGGCAAACAGGATTCCAGCAACAATTTGTTTCTTATAGATCAAGTAAGCCCCAAAACCAATTAGGGCAAGCAAAACCAATGATATAGCAACAACTGAAAAAGCTCTGAAGAAATTATCTGATCTTTGTTGTTTTTGGTTAACCAAACGTTGAGACTTACTAATTTCTAAAGTTTCTTTGATCATCGCTGGCATTAGTCCAGGATAAGCTTGTTCAAAACGTTCAAATTGATCTGCGTCAGGCAAACTTTGATTTTCAAATAACATTTGCTTGATTTGGACAATCTCCACCTCGCCCGCGGATTGCAACATCTCATTTACGGATTTTAGTTCCGGCAAATCATCAGGGTTGATAGGTTCACGCGAAGATTGTGATTGTGTCTCTTCAAATCTAGCGGCAGCACGGGAATCGAACTCAGATATTGATGCGGACTGATACAACGACAATGCTAATGACTTTTGAGAATCTTCTTGAACTTCTGATACTTCAGAATTTACAGACTCGTTGCTTTGAATAGATGTTTGAGATCCAGCTACATGGTTCAATTCATCAGCTGCTGACGTAAATGTTGTCTGCAAATCACTGATTTTAGTTTGAGAAGCCAAAAGGCCCACTTCATTGCTCGAAAAAGCATCTAAACGAGACAAATTATCTGACATAGTACTTAAACCGACAGATTCACGATAAGCGGAAACTGAATCCTGACTACTTAACGTGTTCGAAACTTTAGAAGCACGGCTTTTTCTTGTATTGCTCTTAGAAGTTTTCTTGGATTCAGATTCCGTTTCCTTGGTAGAAGTTTTTTTACTTGTCGCCATACTTGTTCTTCTCCTCTCTATAAATAACGTTTAATTTTTCAACCGCAGACTTTAAATCATCGACTTTAATTTCTTGATACTCTCTCACAGGTTCGGTTGTGAAAAAAAGAAAAGCGCTTCTAAAATTAAAGGCGGCTGATTTATAATTTCGCCAAAACGTTTTAATGTTTTTTCTCATGACTAAAACTGGCTACTCTTCAAGATTTCGAAAGCGAGATTTGAATAAATCATTTCCCCGGTACTTACCTGAGAAACTCCAGATTCCACTACCCCATTAAACTCATATGCCATGTCTAATAACAAAGCAAAGGTTTTCTCGTCAATCAATTGAAAATCAAGAGTGAAATTGTTTTCATTTTTATAGAGGTTAGACAAACCATTAATAATTTCAAAATTCACCGAAGCAACATATTCCATCAACTCGTTGAAACTGTCAAATGAAATTAGATAGTGAAGATTACCAGCTTGGTTGGTGACGCTATTAGCTTGCTTAAATACTTCGTTGAAATCTGGCTGTATTGAAGTTTTTCTTATATTGTCAACTCCGTTAACCATATTCGTGATGAATTCAGGAACGGCATCATCGGCAACAAAAAAGAATTCATCAATCGTCTGCGGACGGAATTCAGAAACCATTTGGAATTCTACGTCGTCTTGGTTAACGGTGACATTGATTTGCAAAAAACCTTTTCCTTTACCAGGAAGTTGATCTTTATCAATGTCAAAAGCATCTAGGATCTTGTCGACTAGATTAGTACTTGGGTCTATTGATTCAAAATTAGAAATATCAAGGCCGCGGTCAGATAGCTCATCATAACTGGCGATAATTTCAAGTGTCGAATTGTTTGGGCGGAAAAATTTCATCTCTAACTATTATATCTATTGAATTAAAGACTAAAATAGATGTATGGATGAATTATTTATTACAATTGGCAGCCAAAAATATCTTCGTGCTGTTCTTTTAGAAAACCCTGACACGAGAGCTATTCCTATGTCAGGCAACGCCACTCAAACTGCTGTTCTCTCTTGGGAAGACTTGAAAGGCAGCGTGAACCCAGTCCGTTTCGGTGTTATCGATCGTTATATTCAAGCCCCTGAGGGTAAAAGAGCTCGTTCTTACATGTTTACTTATATGACTGGTGAAGAAAAGGACGCTGAAAATCTTGACAAGTTGTTGTTGAACGACTCAACCCAAGATTTAAAAAACGCCAATCCATTATCTGTTACTTTCATGAAGGAAAAAGACGATTTACACCGTTACGTGCTTTTCACAAGTTGGGAAGACATTAACGATATGCAGCACTTTAAGGGTTCACCACTTCTGGCGAAAATAACTTCGAATTTCTATTCAACTTTCAACGTAATTTACACTAGAGGATTTGATTAATGAATGCATTCTCCTTTTTGAATAAAAAGGATAGGACTAAACCACGTTCCACGGGATTAACAATGATGATTGACCGTGGGAGTGGTTTTTCTTATTTCTCAGACTTACTTGAAAACACTCACCAATATATCGACTTCATCAAATTCGGTTGGGGTACGAGCTCCATGTATGAAAGCCAGATTGTAATGCAAAAAATCGACAAGGCTAAAAGTTTTGACATAATTGTCTATCCTGGTGGAACTTTACTAGAAGCAGCCATTCTAAGTGGACAAACCGATTCGTTTTTCGAGGAACTTCAGAATTTGGGATTCAATGGAATTGAAATTTCGGACGGCTCTACCGAAGTTGATTTAGATTTACGTTATAGCTTAATTGGCCGAGCAAAAGATTTAGGACTGCATGTTATCTCTGAGGTTGGAAAGAAAAATCCGACTCTCGATGCTGAAATCGAACTTGAAGATCGGATTAACGCAATTCAATTTGACTTAGAAGCTGGTTCAAATCAAGTTCTCATTGAAGCTCGAGAAGCTGGACTTGGGATTGGTATCTATGAAAAAGATGGTTCAATCAAAGATGATCAATTATCAGCACTCGCTGAAATCGGATTAGATAAATTAATCATTGAAGCTCCACTTAAATCTCAACAGACTGAATTGTTGTTAAGATATGGTCCAAGTGTTAATCTTGGAAATATTGCTCATGAAGAAATTATCCCATTAGAAACCTTGAGACAAGGCTTACGTGGGGATACATTAGGAAAGATATAAAAAATTCTCGTTCAATAATAGAACGAGAATTTTTATTACCACCAATTATGAGCTTGTCTAAATGCAATTGCGTTATCAATTGAACCGTAACGTTGGTTTGCATAATTAATCATTCCTTGGGTTTGGGTAGCGACATCACCATAACCCCAATATTGTTTGGTTTGACCAAGACCATGATAACCATTTGGAGAAACGATATCAGGATTTCCACCGGATTCAGGCATAACGATGTAAGTCCACATGGCTGGCGTTCCACCATTGGCAATGAATTGATCATAAACTGAACCAGAAGCCCGCGTAGCGGCTGGAGCTTGGGTCACAGGAGCTTGATAAGTCGCAGCAGGAGCTTGTGATTGAGCGGCTGGCGCAGTGTAAGTTTGAGTTTGTTGCTTTATGGTTGCTTGTTGTGTTGTGGTGGAAACTGAGTCTTTGTTAGTTTGGCCATTCTGGTTGGGAATAGTTAAGATTTGGCCCGGATAAATGAAGTGAGTGGCAACATCGATGTTGTTAGCTTTAGCGACATCTTGCCAGTTAACTCCATACTTTTCACCAATTGCCCAAAGGCTGTCACCATAAACCACGGTGTATTGTCCTTGGTCCTTACCTTTAGAAACCTTGACATTAATAGTGTCGCCTACGGCAACTTTACTTTGGTCGTCAGAAATAACAGTGTTTTTATCTTTATCTGAATCAACAGTTTCGATGTTCAATTTAACATTTTGTTCGTCGGCCCATTTTTGGAACTCTGAGACATTCTTCCCGTTAAATGAAGGAACTTTAATTTGCTTTTTTTCAGCCGCGTCAGCTTTAACGTTTTGAGTTAAAACTAAATTGGTTTGGAGACTAACTGCCCCAACCAAAGTCGCACCGGTTGCCCCGGCAACTGAAATGTTTTTTAGACGGTCAGAATGTCTATTGCCGGAATATTTTTTTAGTAATTGGTTTTTGTACTTCATAATTTTTCTCTAATAAAACAATTCTTACACGTTTGAAAAACAATTTCAGGAATTTAATCAAGCCTTAAACATTAATTCATCAATTTTAAATCGCTGATTTAATAGATAAAAGATGGCTACTATTCCAAAAGTAATCGATACTTGAGCCACACCACACTGATGTAAAAGTAAAGTGGTCATGGTTGAGACAATTCCCAAAATTAAAAATAATAAAGCTAATTTAAATTTATTTTTTGCAAAAGCCGAAATAGCCGTTATCAAAATAAGACAAGCCCAGACGTTAGGATAAGAAGGAATGACCCCAAAAACATTGATTGGGTCCGAAACTAATGAAGCAACCTGGTATCCCATAAATTGGTTAGCCGGAAAATTTTGGATTGTTCCATCTAAAAACTCATATGACGGATAGCCACTGGGAATCAACAAAAAGAATATTGTCCCAAAAATATAAATCATCAAACTTACTGAAAAATATTTAAAGACCGATTTAGAGCCTCCAACTAGCCAGGCCGTCAATGGCAGAATAATGAACCATGAAGCATC
>JAISIV010000112.1 GCA_031261865.1 Lactobacillaceae bacterium
CCTAATTCTCCATATTATTAAGACATTTAGTTGCAGACCTAGTTATCTAATTTTTTGATAACTAGGTCTGTTTTTTAATGTTCGTTATCAATGTCCTTACAATGGTTTTACAATGAAAATCGCGTATTTCAATCAAATTAATAATCAGAAGTTTAACGTCCTTCTCGATTTTTATCGCATGAAAGCCGAAAGAATTGTTGAAGCTGAGAGTCTCGATGATTTGATTGCTTTTTCGTCAGCAAAAGAGACTTATACTCCAGTTTTGATTACGAATTCATTGACCATTTTTAAAGACATCCCCGATTCGTTTATTTCTCAGCTAGTAGCAGCCACGACAAATCCGCAACTTTTTCCGAGTCTGATCAATAATCAAATCTATCCGAAGTCCGCTTATCTCATTTCTGAAGATATGCTTCCGACAATAAGTGCAAAGCCGACGCTTACGATAAGAAGTCGAAAACGTGTATTAGAAATAGACCCACAAACGATCTATTCTTTTCAGACGGTTCCAAATTCCCATCTCATAAAAGCATTAACTACAACAAATTCGTTTGAGTTTTACGGTTCTTTGAATCAAATCGAATCTGATAATTCCGAATTAGTTATCAGAATTCACGAAGGTTTCTTAATCAATCCGACGCAAGTTAAGGACATTAACAAAACGGCCGCTCAAATTACCTTAAAAAACGGTTCGGTCATACCGTTTTCTAGACGTTATTCCAAGGCAATGCTAAAGATATTAAATTAGTTTTCGGTTTGAGTTTTTTGTTTTTGACTTGCCAACGCCACTAATCCTTGAGCAACCATAATCAAAACAAACACACCACCAAAAAGGGCCGCGATCCATCCCCTATCCATAAATAATCCGGCATACAAAGGACCAACCGCCCGTCCTAAAGAAATACTGGCTGAAGAAAACGCCATTCCTTGTCCTTGGAATTGTCCTCCAACTATAGTTGTGATCCAGGCCGAAATAACTGGCGAGAAGAACATTTCTCCAATCGTTAGAAGGACAAACGACAAAACCATTTCCCAGAACTCATTAGCCCAAATCAATGGCAGAAAACTTACGGCAAAAATTGTAATTCCAATGAAAGTCGATTTTCGATAAGACCAACCATCCGTAAATCTAGTAACCAAACTTTGGAAAAATATGATGATTGCGCCATTAATCACCCACAAATAACCAAACTGTTCTACACTCATGCCTAAATCGACCATATGAGGGCTCATAACTGTTTCCCAGAATTGATAGGTCATATATGAAACCAACAATAAAAATCCGATTGATAACAACAAGCGGTTTGGACGCAAACGGACTTTCTTTTCTAAAGCCTGTCTTGTGTGGACAATTTCTTGTATTCCGATAATGCTAAGAATTGTCATTACTGCCAAAATAACAATCCCAAAAGTCATTGTTCCATGAATACCGAGGTGTCCAAACAGATATGTTCCGGCAAAAGTTCCGATAACGACACCAATGTTTAAGACAATTGCCATATTGCTAAAAAACTTTTTAGGATTATTTCGTCCGATTACGGCCGCATACGAATTGAGAGTGGTTTGTTGAATACCGAATCCGATGTTATTTGTCCACAAAAATAAGGCATAAACCGGCCATGTGTGAAAAAAGAACATTAGTGTCATCGATATTAATGAGATGACAATCGAAATAACTAAACTGAGCTTTGGTTTCCAGCGATCAAACATCAATCCACCTGCATATGAAGCCAACATTGAAATTAAAGCTCCGATCATCAAAACAATGCCGCTTTCAGAATAAGTGCGGCCTAAATAGTTGGTTAGATAAAGTGTAGTCACTGGCCATGTCATTGCAGCAGCCACATTTCCCAATAGATATAACGCGTAAATATATGCAGTTTTCGTAGATTTTTCGGGCATCTTTACTAATGTTAGCAAACGAGCTTGATATAATAGGAACATATTAACTTGAAGGTGGATTATGGCAGAAAATATTGAACTTTATCAATCAATTCTTCTCTTCGGAGGAACTGGTGATTTGGCAAAGCGTAAGCTTTACACTTCACTTTTTAATCTTTACAAGAAAGGTTACTTGGTTTCACACTTTGCTGTCGTAGGAACAGCACGTGAAAAACTAACTGACGACGAATTCCAACAACTCGTTATCAAATCAATCGAAAAATTGGGTACGGAATCTCAAGTTCGTGACTTTGCTTCTCATTTCTACTACAAAGCCCATGACGTTACCAACCTTGCCGACTATAAGCAATTAGCTGATATGTTGAATGAATTAGACGAAAAGTACGACACTCATGGAAATCGTATTTTCTATATGTCTGTTGCTCCTCGTTTCTTCGGTGTAATTGGACAAGCCATCAAAACTGAAGGTTTGATGTCTGAAACCGGCTACAACCGTTTAATGGTTGAAAAACCATTCGGTGTTGATTTGCAATCAGCCGAAGAACTTCAAAGTCAACTTACTTCTGGTTTTGAGGATAATCAACTTTTCCGTATTGACCACTATCTAGGAAAAGAAATGGTTCAAAACATCCCTGCTTTACGTTTTGGCAACCCCATTCTAGAATCCGCTTGGAGCAAAGATTTTATTAAAAACATCCAAGTTACTCTCTCAGAAGAACTAGGTGTTGAAGAACGTGCCGGTTACTACAATACTGCCGGTGCTCTTCTAGATATGATTCAAAACCACACTTTGCAAATCGTAGCCTGGTTAGCAATGGAAAAGCCAGAATCATTCAGCGACAGCGATGTACGTGCTGCAAAGAATTCTGTATTCTCAAAGCTTCGTATTTACGATAAACAAGGTGTAATTGACAACTTTGTCCGTGGACAATATGGACGTGGTGAGGAAGTATGGCAAAAAGCCTACACCGAAGAACCAGATGTTCCAGCCGATTCAAGAAATGATACTTTCGTTGCTGGTCGATTGTACTTCGATACTCCACGTTGGGAAGGCGTGCCTTTCTACGTTCGTTCTGGAAAGCGTTTAGCTAAGAAACAAACCAGAGTAGATATCGTGTTCAAAAACTCTGACTTTAACTTCGGCCCCGCAAATGGCGGACGCCTTCAAGAAAACGTTTTGAGCATCATTATCGACCCAATGGGAAGCTTAGAATGGTCAATTAACGGTAAAGCTGTTACCACTGATTTCCAAACCGACGTGGATGTGCTTAACTGGACTATGAGTGCCGAAGACAAGGCTCTTGCTCCTGATCCATACGAACGTATGATTCATGACACTATGAATGGTGATGGTTCAAACTTCGCTGACTGGACAGGTGTTCAAACTTCTTGGAAGTTCATTGATGCCATCAACAATGTTTGGGATAAAGATGACGAGGGTGTTCCTCTTGAAATTTACCCATCTGGCTCAATGGGACCTCAAGCATCAGATTACCTATTAGCTCAAACTGGAGATCATTGGGTATTCAATCCAACAACTGAAGCCGAATAAATATTTCATCAACCTCGCAGAGATCAATCTGCGAGGTTTTTATTTCACTTATGTTAAAAATTCGAAAAATATTCACAAAATGTATTAGAATATTCTTTGTGAGTTTTTTACACTCTACATTTTTTTAAATAAATAATTTAGGAGATTTATTATTATGATGAATTGGTTACGTCACAACTTTGTGGCTTCAATTATCTTGACTGTCATCCGCGTATATCTTGGATACGAATGGATGATGGATGGTATCAACAAACTTACAATGAAGGGCGGCTTCTCTGCTCAAGGAATGATTATGGGCGCAATTAAGCAACCTGTTGTTGGTCCTCATGGTCAACCTTACCCATTGTTCACTTGGTTCTTAAAGACATTTACTGACGGTGGAAAACATGCTGAAGTATTTAGTTTCTTAGTTTCATGGGGAGAATTCCTTGTTGGTCTTGGAATGATTGTTGGTCTTCTTACTTTGCCAGCCGTATTCTTCGCATTGGTAATGAACTTCTCATACATGTTCGCAGGCGTTATCTCAGTTAACCCTTGGTACATCTTGCTTGAATTCTTCCTCATGGCAGGTGGATTCAACTCCGCAAAGATTGGTCTTGATCGTTGGGCAACTCCTTGGTTCCGTAAAGTTCTTCCTTTCTTGCGTAAGCATGGTGAAACAGAAGTTCGCATTGAAAAAGCACTTACTGTTTACGAATAATT
>JAISIV010000130.1 GCA_031261865.1 Lactobacillaceae bacterium
CTGCTGCAGCAAACGACCCTGTTAAATTGAGAGCTGATGCGGTTTCTCAGTTCACGGAGTACCTCAACGGTTATGCATTTAACGTTATTGACTCAGCCACAAGGACTAGTTGGATAAACGATTTGAAGAATGCAGTTTCAACACTTACGACATCTTCTGATATTTCAAATGCAAAATTGAACGCACAAATTGCCGCATCCAATGAACTTCAAAAAATTACAACTGCTCAAAATCAAGCCACTTTGGCTGATTACAAAACTGCCAAAATTGCTCAGCTAACTAGTTATTTGAACGGGTTAGCAACTCTGTCTGATGAACAAAAACAAACACTCATCAGTGAGGGTACCGATGCTATTAATGCAGTCGCTTTGAATGTTTATGGCGACATCGATCAAGCTAAAACTGATGTAGATAGTGCATATTCAGACACTATTTCAAAAATCTCAGGTTTGACGTTGAAAAACCAATTCCCAATCACAGTCGACGAAACTACTTTCCCAGATGAAAATTTGAGAAATGAAGTGCTTTATCAAATGCAAGTCGCCAATGGTGGAATTGCAACGAATAAAATGAGCTATGATTTTGCTGGATCATTTACTTCGCTTGAATTGCCAAGCTCTTTGAATATTGAAAACTTCAAAGGTCTTCAGTACTTCTACAACTTGGAGTCGATTGATATTTCAGGATCGAACGTTTCTGACTGGTCTCCATTGGAAACATTACCTAAACTTCAGAACATTACGGCTGACGTTTTGGGCCCAGATGTCTCAAATATTGATGTTTCGAATTTCCCAGCGTTGACTCGTTTGCAAGTGTCCGGAGTAAAGTTCACCCAAGATCAAGCAGGTAATCAATTGTCCGGGGGTACAGGAATTACAAAAATTACAACTGGTCCAACCATGACTAAGCTTTTGGTTGACCGATTGCCAGCTCTTGAAGCTTTGGATACCAGTGCAAGTGTAAACCTACAATATCTGTCTGCTTCCAATATGGAAGGTTTAAAAAATTTGGATCTTTCTCAAAACACTTATTTAACAGAATTGTATGCATATGATGATCCAAATCTCGCTGGCTTAGATTTGTCTAACCAATATAATCTTCAAACGTTAGCTGCCTTTGGCGATAATTTAACAAACGATACTCTTAATTGGGGCTATATCGGAGGTTCCTTGACCACTGTTAGCTTGGCAAATAATCCTGAACTTTCAACATTGCCAACTAGTTTGTACAGCCTTCAAAATCTTTCGATTAATAAAACCAATATCACCAACATTCAAGACCAAGTTAGATCAGCTGGTTGGAATTTGATTCAAATTTCCGCTTCAGACATTCCTGGTTTCCAATTCCCAGATTTGACTAATAATCCAAATCTTGAGGGGGTAAGCGTTGCCAACGACGGTTTGACAACTCTTAATTTAATGAAACCCGTTTATGAAACTGATGAATATGGATACACGAAATATGACGAGAATTACAATCCAATTCCAAAACTTGATGCTAATGGTAATCCAGTGATGGAACCGATGACACCTCACTTGCAATCAGCCATTTTCTCGAATAATAATTTGACCGAAGTTGATTTGTCTGGGCTTCCATATTTGTCCACTATCCAAGGCGACCATAATCAATTGACTTCGATCAATACTTCTGGTGATACCAGACTTTCTGTTCTTATTTTGAACGACAATCAACTTTCTCAAATTGATTTGTCGGACAATACTTTACTGAGTGGTTACATGTTGGGTAATAATCATCTAACCACCCTTGATTTGACTGGTAATATTGCAACAAACCATCAATACGGGGATTCTTCATACCAAACTGTTAACGGTTCTTCATATGAAGTTGATGGTCAATATTACGTTAACCTCTCTGATATTGTTGGCAAGGAAAATCTTGGGTTTGTATCTATTCCTGGTGCTGATACAACGGCCGCAACTTTGTTTATAGATAGCAATACTTGGAGCTTTGATACTGCCACTGGAATCGCTAAGTATCTAGGTACCGGAGTTCCTACACAAATCCAATATAATTTCTCTGCAGGTGCCGGACAATTCATGCCGGTTGTTGTGAACCTTTCAAGTACCACAGATAAGACTTTCAATGTTAAGTTTGCTGTGACTCAAAAGGACCAAGGAAACGTTTCGGAAGATGCCCAAACTGTTAAGTTAAATGAATCAGTCACTGAAGTTCCCACGCCGGTGGCCAATGAAGGTTTCGTCTTTGATCATTGGGAAAATTCAAATGGACTTACAGTTGATCCTGCAACGTTCCACGTTTCTAAAGATGACACTTTCTATGCAATCTTCAGGGATGCCAATGCTGCAACTCCAATTGCTGAAGAACCTGAAACAACACAAATATTAAGTACAACTGTTAATGCTGATGGTTCTGTCACGATCACTGGAAAAACAAATCTAGCTACAAATCAGATTGCGACAGCAGATGGAGATCCTTTAAAGGTTAATAAAGATGCAACGTTTACGTATGTTGTTTCCGCTGATAAAAACACTGGTTCAATGACATTCGTTACTTCCAATTACACTGGTACTAGAAGTAAAGAAGTAACTGTTACTTGGGAAAATCCAACTCCTGTAGTGCCAACTTTAACTAATCTCGACTTGAATTTGCATAGCGCCACACTGCAAGCAAAGTCTTACTTACATACAACCAAGTATGTGTATACGGATGGTACTAAAGCAGCCGACGATGTAGTTCAAAAAGTAGTTTATTTGAGAACTGCCACTACCGATATTAACGGGAATACGGAATATACTAATTGGACAGACGCGAATGGTAAGGTTGATCAAAACGATTCTGATACAGTGAAAACTGTTGTTTTGCCTGACCCACCTGTTCAAACTACTTCGAACAATCTATCAAGTAAAACCAACGTACAAACAAAAGTTGTTACGCATACGACCCATTTTGTCTATTCAAATGGACAGAAAGCGGCCGAAGATCAAGTGGAAAAAGAGATTATTTCTCGAGTAGCCACAACAGACAATAATGGTAAAGTTAGTTATTCTCAATGGGAAGATTCAAAAGGGAACCTATTAACTGAGGCTCAGACTCTAAGCACAGTTACTACGGTGGTTATCCCTTCTGATGATCCTGTTCAAAATAAGGGTACTAAACAAAATCATGTCCAAGTCGAGTCACAAAAAGCTGAAGTGCTTCCTCAAACTGGACAAGAGAACGAAGCTTTACTAACATTAATTGGTTCTTCGACTTTACTTTTGACACTCACATTTGTAGTAGCTGTAAAACGTCGTAAAAATTAATTCTAGCCGGGGAAACCTCGGCGTACATAAAGAGATAAAATTTATCTATGTTTCTTGATACTAAACAAGCTATTGAATGGATTCATTCAATTCCAATGAATTCCACACACAATAAGGATTCCCTCAGTGGAATGAAAAACCTTTTAACAAAGCTTGGTGAACCACAAAAAAAATTACCGCCGGTCATCCATATTACGGGTACTAATGGCAAGGGTTCTGTTGCAAAGTTCACACAGAGTTTGCTGACAGATATGGGTTTTAAGGTAGGGATCTACGTCTCCCCATACATTGTTATTTTCAATGAGAGAATTCAAATAGACGGGAATTATATTGATGACGAAGATCTGATTAAACTAACCTCCTCCCTAAAAGATATCTACGAAAATGAAAGCCAGTTTGAAATAATTACCGCAATTGCAATTTTGTACTTTTCTCAAAAGAATTTAGATGTCGCAATTTTTGAGGTCGGAATTGGAGGATTATTTGATTCAACAAACGTTTTGGACGCTGATATTGCTGTCATTACTTCTATTGGTTTAGACCATACAGAAATTTTAGGCGACACGATAGAAAAAATTGCTTTTCAAAAAGCTGGAATTATTAAACAAAAAACAAGAGCCGTTGTGGTTGGAAGACTAGAACCACAAGCAAAAGCCGTAATTAAAAAAGAAGCTTCAGAAAAACAAGTTAAGTTTGGTGAAATTACATCCAAAGTTAAAATAGATAGAGGTGTCTATCAACAATATAATGCGGCAGTTTCTTGGGCGGTTGCCAAGCTGTTTGTGTTCGAGTTTAGAAGGAACGAATATTTCTCGATTATTGATCGATACAGTACTGATAAAATTATCAAACTTTTAAATTCAACGTTTCTACCTGCCAGATTAGAGAAAATCATGGATAACCCCCTTGTCATAATTGACGGTGCCCACAACCAACAGGGAATTGAAGCACTTGTTGATTCATTGTTGAAGCAGTATGGTGATAAAAAACACAAAATACTTTTTGGACATTTGGAAAGTCACACAGTTGATCTTGACGTTTTTAAAAACCTCCCATTTGCCCAAGTTATCCCGGTAACTTTCAAAGCTCATAAACCAAGTTCGACTATAGGAAGAGACTGGTTAGTTGAATTAAAAGATCAATTAAAAGACATTAAAGAAGACGAGATGGTCGTTGTCACTGGTTCTTTATATTTAGTCAGTCAGGTTCGTGACGCCATAGAAAGTGGCACCATTGGATGATATAATTTTTGTGTATGGCATTCAATTTTGGAAAAAGAAATATTGGAATCGATTTAGGTACTTCTAATACTTTGGTCTTTTTAGAAGGCCAGGGAATCACTGTTAACGAGCCCAGTTTTACTGCGAAGAGTTTGGTAACTGGTGAGTTATTAGCTGTCGGTGGACCTGCCAAAGACATGTTTGAAAAAAATCCGCCCACCATTTCAGTAGTTCGTCCTATTAGAAAAGGGGTTATTTCTGATTTGGATTCGACAATTGAAATGCTTAAGTATTTTTTGTCAGTTGTTTATAACAACAACGTTTCCCGTCCCACGGCGTTGATTGGCGTCCCAAGTGGAGTTACTGAAGTCGAACGGCGCGCAGTTAGAGACGCGATGCAATCTGCGGGCGCTGGTAATGTTTTGGTTATCGATGAAGTTATCGCGGCAGCAGTTGGTGCTGGTCTTCCTGTGTATGATGCACCCGGAACAATGGTTATTGATTTGGGCGGTGGAACTGTAGATATTGCTACTCTGTCGTTAGGAAAACCAAATTCCAGCCGCTCAACGACTTTTGCAGGAGATGCAATGAATGAGTCAATTAAAAATATGGTTTATTCAAAGTACAACTATCGCATTTCTGAAGATGATGCCCGTCTGTTAAAGGAGAATATTGGAACAGCAGATTTAAATCAAGCAAAAGAAATGGGTTCCATGAGTGTTGCGGGTATTGATAATCTTTCTGGTCTTCCTTCAGTCTTTGAAGTTTCTGCGTCAGATGTCGCCATTGCATTACATGGGCCTTTGAATCGTATTTTAGAAGCCGCTCAGGCCACTTTGGAAGATACTTTGCCAGAATTAGTTTCTGACATCGTTGATAGAGGTATTATCTTGACAGGTGGCGGAGCAAAGTTACGCAGTCTTGATTTATTTTTGTCTGAAGCCATACATGTTCCAGTGTTCGTCGCTAGTGAACCGGAGACTGCTGTCGCTAGGGGACTGGGTGAAATTTTGAAACAACCAACCATCAATGTTAAATAAAATATGAAAAAAATAACTGGACAAAGAATTCTTACAATTGCAATCGTCATTGCTGTCTCGGTCGGACTAATAGTTGGATCGAGCTTTTTTTATGGACGAGTTTCCATTCCGCCGTTTGTTCAAAGATTTTCTTCCGACGTTGCTTCTATTTTTGGCCGTGGTACTTCAGCGGCGGCTACTGCTTTAGATAGGTCAACCAATTCTTTAGAGCAGCTGTTTGCGACATATCGTGAAAATAAAGCTTTAGACAATAAGGTTGATAGTCTTACCCAACAGCAAATCGAAATTGAAAATTTACGTAAAGAAAATAAACAGCTAAAAGCCAATTTAAAATTGGAAGGTTCGTTGACTGATTATAAATTAACTTCAGTTTCAATAATTGGACGTTCTCCTACAGCGTGGCAAAACCAAGTTAATATTAATAAAGGTCTCAACGCAGACATACAAAAAAATGCGCCGGTCCTTGCTAATAAAGGACTAGTAGGGAAGGTAGTGCAAGTTTCAAATTTAAGTTCTAAAGTGGAATTGATTTCCGATATTTCTACAGATTCCGACCGTTTTCCAGTTGTTATTGAGTTAGGGGATGACAAATCTGTCAACGGAATAATTACTGATTACGACACTAAAACTGGTTATTTAATCATGGATCAGTTAACCTCCGATGAGGACATCCAAAAAGGGACTGACGTTCAAACCTCTGGACTTGGTGGTGTTTTACCCAAAGGACTTTATGTTGGAAAAGTCGTTAAGACAGAAAACCGTGGAAGTGGAATTGCTAAAAGGTTATTCATTCGCCCAGCGGCTAATTTAAATGAACTTTCAAACGTGATGGTCGTGACCGGGGTAGGGAAAAATGCAAAATAGGCAATACAAAAAGAAACGCAATTTTTTCAACCCTAAATGGTTTCTTCCTCTTTTTTTAGTTTTTTTAGTTTTTTTTGATGGAAGTTTAATGTTGGTCGTCAGCAATCTAGTGAATTCTGTCAAACTCGCAATTTTACCTAATCTGACTTTACTTTTTATTTTTTATATCATTCGTTTTGATCTGGCTTCTTCTTTCAATTTTTACCTTTGGGTAGGTGTGATTGGATTTATTTTTGACTTATACTACACTCAGGCTTTTGGAACCTATATTATTGCCTTTTTGTTTTCGGCTTTTGTTATGAATTATCTGGATCATTTATTGAATAAGTCACTATTGAATAGTGGTTTGATTTTTTTTGGCGGTGTCGTAGTTTTTTATTTTATTGCCGTTTTCGCCGGTCTTTTAACTAATGTCATCGACATCAGTTTGTCCCAATATTTTGTTTATGTTTTTTTGCCGACAGCAGTATTCAATTTAATTCTGGAATATCTTTTGTATATGCCAATTTCTTGGGTTTCATATGAATTTATCTAATTGGTTTCGGTTTCATTCTGTTAGTTTGTACGTTAAAATAACTAGAAGTTATTATGAGCGTACAAACTTTTTTTTATGCCATGGTTTTCATCCTTTTAGTGAATGCCATTCTCTCGACAATCACCGTTTTTTGGAGTAAAAGAGATGTAAGCACTATTTGGGCTTGGCTTTTAGTTTTAATTCTTCTTCCGGGGCTTGGCTTCGTAATTTTTTGGTTCTTCGGACGGCGAATTTCGGACAAACAAATATTCGACCTAACTTCTCAAACTTTAGTTAATCAAGAACTTGCTAAACAACGACAGAAAATGTCGATTAAAGACATCACGCTTGATTCTCGACAGCAACAGATTATAAATTTGTTGCAAAACACTGACGATTCATTTTTAAGTCTAGGAAATTTAACTCAACCTTTCTTTGAAGGAGAAGCTTTTTTTGAAGATTTAATTTCAGAAATCAAAAAAGCGAGACACTCAATTCATCTTGAGTTTTTTACGATATTCGATGACCAGATTGGAAATGAAGTTGTAAACATCTTGACCGAAAAGGCATTAAGTGGAGTTGAAGTTCGTGTTGTCTTTGATCAATTTGGTTCTAAAGGACGTCATAAAAAACTTTATAAAAAACTAGTCGAAGCCGGTGGCGAAGTCTACCCGTTTTTAATGCGGCCATTTCAACTTTTGACTTTTCGTATTAATTTTAGACTTCATCGGAAAATCGTAGTCATTGATGGAAAAGTTGGTTACATTGGTGGTTTTAATATCGGAGACATGTACCTTGGAAAATCCAAAAAATTCGGTCATTGGCGAGACACTCAATTAAAACTTATTGGGGAAGCTGCCCTATCA
>JAISIV010000018.1 GCA_031261865.1 Lactobacillaceae bacterium
AGTAAATGGTAATGATCCAATAGATATACAAACACAATTTCAATCTACTAACAATCAACCAATTAACCAAAACAGTATTCCTCCTAATACCATCACCACGCCAACTAGTACTCCTACAACAAGTACTTTAATACCTATACTTCCAAACATAACCAATAACCCAGTAGTTACTGCATTAATTACACCTGATGCTATAACTATTGATAGTGCAATCCCACTAGCACTAGCATCTGTAACTACAGCACTAGGTATATGGAGTAGTTTTATAGGAGCAATAAAGAAAACAGCTAAAAAAGCATCAAAGACATTTTTTAAAGTAGCAAGAACATTTACCAATGTCTTTAAACCAGTAGTTAATACTATTAAATACGTAGTAAATCACACCTTCTTAAGACCAATGGTCGATCTAGCCGTCTATGAAGTAAGGCATATAACAGTTACTGCAACTAATACCTATAACTCAATAGTTAACCCAACTAAAAAACCATTACCTCTCCCAAAGCTTCCAAACTCACTTATATCTAAGTCAAAACCAAAACCAAAGTTGTCTAAAGTGATCTACAAACCATCAACCTATAAAACAAGTAAAGGAAAAACTATTAAAGTGAATCCAATAAACATCCACCAAGCCTATGGTGGAGTAAATACATTAACTAAAAACGGAATAAAGAAAGCACTCCTTTCACCTATAAGAAAACTACAAGAATCATTACATCTATTAGGTACTGCTAAAAGAAAAGGATGGGGTGTAATGCCTGCTTTATTAGTGTCTGGTTTGTCTACAGCTGCTACTTTTATAGAGCAGTTGTTTGATAGTAAAAACAAAAAGAAGAATGCAAGTACTAAAGGTAAGGGTAGTACTAAAAAAAGTAAGGCAAATGTAGGTTTTATCGCAGGTTTCGATAAAGCAGTTACAGAACTAAAAAAGAAAATTCAAAAAGTAGAACAACAAAATAAACAAGATATCTTAATCGTCAAAAACGCTCTGACCAACCTTAAAAAACAAGGTTATTCAAAACAAGTTATAGCCGTTTACGAAAATAGTTTAAAGTCTCAAATTAAAAACGGAAAGATCGGCAACCAGTCACTTTCAAGTTATATTTCTGAATCTCGAAAAGTTGGTTCTAAAGACTTCAAACAAATCTTCAATGATAATAGTCTTACTTCAAAACAAAAACTGAATTACTTGATGAACGCCTTTAATATGCCTAAAACTGATATTCCGCAAAATAAGACTGATATCAAAACAATGTTAAAGGCATTCTCGAATGTTTCTCCAAATGACCCATTTTGGAGACAATTAGCTAATACTGTACAACAGGCTTTTCCACAAGGTTTAGTAAAATCAAAGGACAAAGTCTTAGCTAAACAAGTAAATCAATTTAGATACCTAATATCAGCCCAACAAGCTCAATACATCAGAGATAACTATGGAAAACCTAGTGATACCGATGCTACTAAGTTAGCTGATTATCTAAGTGGGCAACCAAAAAGAGGCAGTAAGGCAATCAATAAGCCCGTCAAATACGAACAAGAAAAAGCACCTCTTCATCAAAAGATGAAACCTGATGGCCAATACCCTAAAGGTTATTACTATGCCAATTACAAAATTACACTAAATTTCAACACAGAATTCATTCTTGACGGTAAAGGTAACTTTGTAAATGAAGTAGATCCTCAAGGAACCAATCAAAATGGGGTAGTTAATGGGGCTAGTTTTAATTATGCGAACATGAATTCTACGGAAAGTTTTTGGAAAGGGAAGAAAAAATACCACGACATTCTAGACGCCACAATTACCGGACTAGACCCTAAATGGAGAGAAACTCAAAAAAAGGGGTATAAGGTACCAAGTGAATCTGATTATCGAAATGAAAGTTCTTACACTTTAGATGGTAAAACCGCAAAACAAAGGGAAGATCAACTTTACAGAAAGTTCAACGATAATGTTAAGACAAAGGAGGGGGAGAAGTGAATAAGAGTCTTGAAAAGATGATCGTGGCTTCTTCCTTGCTTTCTGTATCATTTATTGGCTTTGCACCCCTGTATTCCAACTGGTTAACGTGGGATGAAGTGGATGGTACTGTTTTTAGTTTCGTGGGGAAAGTATTTCTTTATATATTCTTCTTTACACTTGTTTTAAATATTTTCGTACTAACGGAAGATATCTTTTCTAGAATGATTATTCTCCTTGCGAGAAGCCTTAATGCAATCTCTCTAATTCCATTAGTATACTTAGTGATAGTCTACGTCTCTGACTTTAAGTTAATTTCTAGAAATTCGGAGATTCAGGATTCATATTTCCCATTAGTTTTAATCAGTAGTGTTTTAATTATTCTCTGGTTCTTCATGAATATAATTTGTTTCGAAAAAAAACAGACTATTAAAGTGGAGTACAAAATCTTTGTCAATTTAATCGGAGCTGCGTTAGTTTTAGGTATTAATCTTGTATTCATTGCCTTAATATCCGGAATGTTCGATTAACTCTCAAACCTATAAACCACAAACCTACAAAACAAGAAAAGGAAAAACTATCAAAGTGAATCCAATAAACATTCATCAAGCCTATGGTGGAGTAAATACAACAACTACAAATGGAATCAAGGGTGCATAAAATCTCTTTTGTCGGCACTGTGAACCCGCGTTGAATCAAATATTCCAGTTGTCTTAGATAAAAACCTTAACAACACTTTTCCATACAATCAAATAACTAAAAAATCACGTTTTCATTCGGAAATCCCGCAAGAAAATGTGATTTTTTATATTTCAGGGCCTATAAATCAAGCAAAATCCGTCATTAAATTTTCTTAACTTTTGTCGACGTTCGGATTTTATACTGATAATATTTATTCATCGCTACAAAAGGCGAACAAATTTTCACAAAGAGGGTAGAAATATGGCAATGAACGCACGTACCAGAACACGTTTGGAATATGAAGGACTATTTCTTACAGATAATCTTTCACCGTTTCAACTAAAGCTTCGTAAATTCTTTTTACATCAGCTTGCGTTCCGCGCAACTCATAATCTCCAATCAGAGGAGCGTTAAAAGTTTCTGCATATCTCTTGGCTGTTAAGACATACTGAGCATTAAAGTTTTTATTACCAGAACCAATCACGCCAATTAAGTTTTGTGGACTGTCCAAATAATCTATTTGATCGAATAAGGCATTGGTAAGAATTTCTTTAACGCCATTATCGATTCCGTTTCCGCCATCTAAATAAGTGGGGACAGCAGCGAAAAATGGTTCGGTTTCAATACGATCTAAACTACCGTCAGATACCTCAACTGGTTCAATTATGAAGTCGACGGAATTGTCGACAACATAGTTAACTAAATTTTCAACAAAATGTCGGGTATTTCCCGAAACTGAAATATACAATAAACGAAATGTTTTAGGCATAAATTCAAGTCTAATTCAAAAAGGAGAGAAAAATGACACACGAAATCACAGTATTTACTAAAGACGGATGCGTTCCCTGCAAAATGACAAAGGCAACGCTTGAAAAGCTAGGTCTTCAATTTAAAGAAAGAAATATTAATCATGACGACACTGCAAGAGATGAATTGATTGCTCAAGGTTTCCAATCAGTTCCACTTGTGTTTATCGATGGTAAGCCTGAAATTAAAGGATTCCGTCCTGATTTACTTGCAAAAATCGCCTAATTAAAAATTTTAAAAATTGAGGAAATAGAAATGAGCAGTACGACTGAAATACCTACAACTAGAAAGAGAATGTATTTTGAACTCAATAACGAGTTAAACATCCCTAAAAATGGCAGTATCCAAATCAATAAAGACGCCGAAGCTTTGGCTGATTTTATGGATGAGGCACGTGAACGGACACTAAAATTCGAAACACTCCAAGAACGTTTTGATTATTTAATTGATGGTCAATTTATCGATGCCAAAGTTGTTGAAAAATACAATTTCCAATTCATTGAAAAACTTTATGCTTACCTTTTGAACCAGCATTTTGTTTTCAAGTCATTTATGGCGGCCTATAAGTTTTATCAACAATACGCTTTAAAGACTGATGATGGACAATACTATCTAGAAAATTATGTCGATCGTACTGCAATGAACTCGCTTTTTTACGGTGGTGGCGATGAAAAATTAGCGATGAATCTAGCTGATGAAATGATTCATCAACGCTATCAACCAGCTACTCCTTCATTTTTGAACGCCGGTCGTAAGCGTCGAGGAGAACTAGTAAGTTGCTTTATTTTACAGACTACCGATGACATGAATTCAATTGGACGTTTGGTGAATTCGGCTCTTCAACTTTCTAAAATGGGTGGCGGAGTTGGAATAAATCTGTCTAACTTAAGAGAAGCTGGTGCTCCTATTAAAGGGATTGCTAATGCCGCTTCTGGTGTAGTGCCTGTTATGAAGCTTCTTGAAGACTCGTTTTCTTACTCTAATCAAATGGGTCAAAGAAACGGTGCTGGAGTCGTCTATCTTTCTATTTTCCATCCCGATGTTATGGCCTTTTTGGCTACTAAAAAAGAAAATGCCGATGAAAAAGTTCGTGTGAAAACTTTAAGTCTCGGTCTTACGGTTCCCGACAAATTCTACGACCTTATTAAAAACAACGAAACCATGTATTTGTTTAGCCCCTATGATGTTGAAAAAGTTTATGGACAACCTTTCAACTATGTAGACATCACTAAAGAATATGACAACATGGTTTCAGATGTCCGTATTAGAAAGACAGCCGTACGTGCTCGCGATGTTGAAAATGAAATTTCCAAGTTGCAACAAGAATCCGGCTATCCTTACGTGATTAATATCGATACTGTTAATCGTGCTAATCCAATTAACGGAAAAGTTGTTTCTTCTAATTTGTGTTCAGAAATTCTACAAGTTCAAAAACCATCTCTAATCGGCGATTCCCAAGATTATCTCCAACTTGGAACCGATGTTTCTTGTAATTTAGGATCTACGAATATTGCTAATATGATGGACACTCCTGACTTTGAAAAGTCAGTTGATTCAATGGTTCGCGCTCTTACTTTTGTGTCTGACAATTCTAATTTACAAGTTGTTCCAAGTGTCAAAAAAGGAAACGACGAATTACACGCAATCGGTCTAGGTGCAATGGGACTTCATGGTTATCTAGCAAAAGAACACATGATGTATGGCGAAGAAGAAGCACTCGATTTTACTAACGCTTATTTCACAATGCTTAACTTCTATTCATTGAAGGCATCAAACAAAATTGCTAGAGAACGTCAAGAAACATTTTATGATTTCGAACATTCTAAATACGCCAACGGGGAATACTTTGATAAATATGTGACTAAAGATTGGACACCAAAAACATCTAAAGTTGCAGATCTTTTCTCTCGTCACAACTACCCAACCAAAAAAGATTGGATTGAATTAAAAGAATCTGTTCAAAAATATGGTTTATATAATGCTTATCGTCTAGCGATAGCCCCAACCGGATCAATTTCTTATATCAATGACGCAACAGCAAGTCTTCATCCAATTATTCAAAAGATTGAAGAACGCCAAGAGAAGAAAACTGGAAAGATTTACTACCCAGCTCCTTATTTAAGTAACGATACTTTGCCTTATTACAAGTCAGCTTATGACATCGATAACCGCAAAATCATTGATACTTACGCGGCTGCTCAAGAGCATATCGACCAAGGTATGGCGATGACACTGTTTATGCGTTCTACAATTCCTGCTGGAATGTACGAATGGAAAGACAATCGTACTGAAAAAATGACGACTAGAGACCTTAACTTGTTAAGATTGTATTCATATAAGAAAGGTTTAAAGTCAATTTATTACGTTCGTACTTATACGGAAGATGCCGGCGAAGTCGGTGTTAACGAATGTGAGAGTTGCTCTATTTAAAAAAAGAGATGGTACAACAAGTTTTTCAAGCAATTAATTGGAATGAAATAGAAGATCAAATCGACAAGGCTACTTGGGAAAAATTAACTGAGCAGTTTTGGTTGGACACACGTATTCCTTTATCTAACGATTTAGATGATTGGCGGGTGATGTCTGAAACGGAAAAGACATTGGTTGGTTTAGTTTTCGGAGGACTCACTCTGCTCGATACTTTGCAGTCTGAAGAAGGAATGACTTCTTTAAAAAAGAGTGTCCGCACCCAACAAGAAACAGCCGTCCTAAACAACATTGAATTTATGGAATCTGTCCACGCAAAAAGTTACTCTTCAATTTTTGAGACACTCCAAACTAAACAAGAAATCGACAACATTTTCCAGTGGACTAGAGATGATGAATTTCTCCAAACAAAGGCTGAAAAAATCCTAAATGTTTATCTTGGGGATTCTGAAATTAAGAAAAAAGTGGCTTCAGTATTTTTGGAAACATTTTTGTTCTATTCAGGTTTCTATACGCCACTTTGGTTCTTAGGAAACAACAAACTAGTTAACGTGGCTGAAATCATTAAGTTGATTTTGCGCGATGAATCAGTCCACGGAACTTATATTGGATATAAATTCCAACTGGCATTAAACGAATTACCAGCCGAAGAACAAGAAGAAATTAAAACATGGATGTATGAATTCCTAATGGAACTCTACACAAATGAAGAAGCATATACTCATGAATTATATGATGAGATTGGTTGGACTGAAGATGTCCTCACATTCCTTAGATACAACGCTAATAAAGCGCTTATGAATCTGGGACAGGATCCACTTTTCCCTGATGGTGCTGAAGATGTTAATCCAATTGTCATGAACGGAATTTCAACAAGCACTTCGAACCACGATTTCTTCTCTCAAGTTGGAAATGGATATCGTCTCGGCGAATTAGAAACCATGGACGACGACGATTACGAAAGGTTTTAAAATGACTGACAAAATTTATGACACGTTAATAATAGGTTCTGGTCCCGCTGGTCTTACGGCTGCTACTTATTTATCGCGTGCCAATTTAGGAGTTATGGTTTTAGATCGTGGAATTTACGGTG
>JAISIV010000027.1 GCA_031261865.1 Lactobacillaceae bacterium
ACCAAGTGTTGTCGCGGCCGCTAACAAAGGTGCTAAATTACTAGGGAATATCGAAGTTCATTCTCAAACCCCAATGCTTCGACGTGCTCAAATTTTAACTACGCAAGATCCTTTTGAAGTAATCGACAACCACCATCAGGAAATTTTTGAAATTGCCGAAAATGCTCACCCTTCAATCGTTGAACGTGGTGGCGGTTTGGAAGACATATCAGTCCGTGAATTACCGAATAATTATTTTAGTGTCGATTTGCTTATCAATACCAAAGACGCAATGGGTGCAAACATCGTAAATACAATTTCTTAAGCGATTTCCGCAAACTTGGCCGAACAAAACATCCAAGTTCTTACAGCTATCGTGTCAAATAACTCAACTGAATCTCTAGTCACAGCTGAAGCGACGATTGAAATAGACGATGAAATTGCCTATAAAATCGCCCAACTTTCCGAAATCGCCCAACTTGATCCTTACCGAGCCGTTACTGATAACAAAGGCTTTTTGAACGGTGCTTCTGGTGTAGTGCAAGCAACTGGCAATGATTACAGGGCTTTTGAAGCTGGTGTCCATGCCTACGCTGTAGCTTTCGGGCAGTATCAAAGTGTCACCAAGTGGACGGCGGCAGGCGGAGTGCTTAAAGGGATAACAACGATTCCAGTAATGGTTGGTATTTTAGGTGGGACAATTGGTGTCCATCCTGTTGCTCAAGCTAATTTGAAACTGCTTGATGTTCAAAGCGGGGATGAACTCGCCAGTGTAATTGCAGCAACCGGTCTTGCACAAAATTTCGCGGCCCTTTATGCTTTAGTTACTACTGGAATTCAATCGGGACACATGAAGCTACATAATAAAGCAGTTAACAAAGAAACTAATGACTAATCATCATCATTCGCACAATTCTAAAAGTTGGAGTTCTAATTTTATTTACATTTTTACAACGTGTTTAAATGTTATTTTCGTCATTGGCGAATTAATAATTGGAATCTTAATTGGATCCGTTTCTTTGATTTCGGATGCTATTCATAATCTAGGCGATGTTCTAGGAATTGTAATTGCTTTTGTCGGCAGCTTGCTATCGAGGCTGAAACCAACTAAAGAGCATACTTACGGCCTTCGAAATACGTCGATTATTGCCGCTTTCACAAATGCATTGATTCTTACGGTGACAATTTTCATTCTTATTTATGAAGTCATCGAGCGCTTTTTAAAACCTGAAACCTCTCTTGATGGGGGTGTGATTGCAATTGTCGCTTTCATTGGAATTTTGATTAACGGGATTACCGCTTATTGTTTTCAAAAAAACGCCGACCATGATGTTAATGAAAAGGGTGTTTTCTTACATTTTCTAACTGACACATTAGTTTCCGTGGCCGTTATGATTGGTGGAATTGCCATTCAGTTAACTGGAATTGCTATCATCGATCCGATTGTTTCTTTGATTGCGATTGCAGCCATTGTTCATGCCGCTTGGGGATTATTAAAAGAAACGTGGAATTTGATTACTAACGGTGTTCCAGAAAATATCGATGAATCGAAGGTTGAAGAATTTTTATTGTCGTTCCCTCAAGTAGGACAAATTAATGATTTACATATCTGGGGTATCAGCACCACTGAAGCGGCATTAACTGCTCACTTAGAATGTAATTCTTCACTAAGAGGTGAAACTCAGGTTATCGATAAAATTAGTGATGGCCTGCGCGACAAATTTCAGATCAACCACACTACGATTCAAATCGACACTCCTAAATCTCACCACATAGAACCAGATATCTAAAACCCTCACGAATGCCTTACCTAAGGCGTTCGTGAGGGTTTTTGTGTTATATTATCAGTGGTATTAAACATAATTATTAGCTATCACGCAAACGTGCAGTCAAGCGCAGCTATTTGAGCGACAAGCGCTCCGAAAACGAAATTCTTCGAATTTCATTCTCGAAGCACGTTGTTCGCACATAGCTAAGCGCGCTTACTTTGCACTCTCTAACGTGACTAGACAACCTTAATAAATGTGCTTAATGCTAATAAAGTTTAGGAGTTTTTAGTATGGCTACAAGAAAGAAAGCTGTTGTCGACACTACTGATGAAAAATCTTTAGGCGAAGTTAACTCATCCATTGCCGTGCCAAAAAATGCTGGTTTCTGGCGGACACTATTAGCTTTTTCGGGACCTGGCGCTTTGGTTGCCGTTGGGTATATGGATCCAGGTAATTGGATTACTTCGATTGTTGGTGGAGCCAAGTATCAATATTTACTTTTATCAGTTGTTTTAATTTCCTCATTAATCGCTATGATCTTGCAATACATGGCAGGGAAATTGGGAATCGTCACCGAAATGGACTTGGCCCAAAACACACGTGCGCGCACTGGTAAAAAAACTGGGATCTTCCTTTGGATTATTACCGAACTAGCAATTATGGCTACTGATATCGCCGAAGTTATTGGTTCTGGTATCGCTTTACATTTGTTGTTTGGGATGAGTATTCTCCAAGGTGTCATCTTAACGGCGTTTGATGTTTTGATTTTGCTTCTCTTAATGAAGTTAGGCTTCCGTAAAATCGAAGCGATTGTCGGAACGCTTATCACTACTATCGTTTTGATTTTCGTTTATTTAACTTTAATGGCAGATCCCAATTGGGCTGGCGTATTAGCCGGGTATTTGCCACAACCAGAAGTTCTCAATAATCACGTTTCTCATGGTGATTCACAATTGGTTATGGCTGCCGGAATTATCGGAGCTACAGTTATGCCTCACAATCTTTACTTGCACTCTTCGATTTCTCAAACTCGAAAAATTGATCATTCAAAGAAGTCCGAAGTAAAACAAGCCGTGCGCTTTATGATGTGGGATTCGAACATTCAACTTTCGATGGCCTTTATTGTTAATTCGATGCTATTGATTCTTGGAGCAGCACTGTTCTTCGGTCACGGGGATGACTTGCAAGCTTTTGGGGCTTTGTATGATGCCTTAAAAGATAAGAATATTGCCGGAGCCATTGCTAGTCCAGTATTGTCGACACTATTCGCTGTGGCACTTCTTGCCTCAGGACAAAATTCAACTATTACTGGTACTCTTACCGGTGAAGCAGTCATGGAAGGTTTCTTGCGCTTACGAGTTCCACGTTGGATTCGTCGATTGATTACTCGTGGTTTAGCAATTGCACCAGTTATTGCCTTTGCTATTGCCTTTGGTGGTTCTGAAGGAAAACTCGATCAATTACTCGTTTATTCTCAAGTCTTTCTATCAATTGCACTGCCTTTCTCAATGATTCCACTTATTTATTTCACTTCATCAAAGAAAGTGATGGGCAAAGAATTCGTTAATCCAAAGTGGTTAATCTGGGTTGCTAGTATTGCGGCTGCGATAATTACTTTGTTAAACGTTCAAATTGTCATTAAGATTTTTACTGAACTTGGAGGAGTTTTGTTCTAATGGTCAAAGAAAAAAGTTTCAAGCACGTTTTAGTTGCTGTTGATGAAAGTGAGCAAGGACAATTCGCTCTGGTTAACGCTATTCACCAAGCGATGGAAGACCAAGCTCGCTTAACGATTGTTTCGGTTTTCGAACCAGAATCAATGAATGTTGCTGATTTATTAGATCATGATTCTGTCGAAGATGCCCAAAAACGGGTGGAAGACAACTTGCAAACTTGGGCTAAACAAGCTGAAAAAGCTGGTGTCGAAAAGGTGGATGTGATTTATGCTGATGGGAATCCTGGAGAAGTAATCGTCAACGACGTTATTCCTCAAAGTAAGGCCGATTTAGTGGTCGTTGGCGCTCACTCGAAGAATAATTTTGCTCGACAATACTTCGGTTCCCAAGCTTCATATATCGCCAACCGCGCACCAATTTCAGTATTAGTTGTCCGCCAAGCACACGATAAAGATGAATAGACTTATGACCTTCACATTTGTGAAGGTTTTTTTGCTATCTTTGAAGCATGTCTGAAAAACTTAAAGTCAAATTAGAAAACGCTAAAAAGCCGTAAAATAACAATCTTCTGTGGATTATTCTCGGCATAGTTGGTGGTTTATTTTTGCTTACGGTAGTCTCTGGTGCCGTTGCTTTTTTAATTTTCGGTCGAGGACCACAGCAAGTTTCTACCAGTCAATACTGGCAATATAAAGCCATTTATGATGATAAATTTTTAGATAATCAACCTTCAGGGGCCACCACTTTATTGGTCGTCAAGGGACAAAAATCTTCGAATGATTTAGCCTATATTTCTGAATCCCTAACCTACAACAGAACTTTAGACCCAACTTTTATGCAGGATGCACAAAGACAAGAATTGCAGAAAACAAAAACCGGTTATAAAAATCAAGATCTATACAGCTATGATTTTTACGAACCAGAAACTGGCAAATTCAAAGTAACTCTTCTTTATAATCACGATAAGTATTCTTGGAATAAAATGCTCGTTGATGAATTTCTTAAAAATAAGAAGTTCAATCTAAAGAAAACCCTTAAAACACTAAAGTCTGAAAATTATAAAATTTCGTCAAAACCGATTTCTGAATCTGAATTCAACAAGCTTCAAAAGTCGCAGAATGTTTTTAAGTAATTAGCTATGGAGCTTCTCAAAAAATAAATAACAAAATAGATTAAATAAAAATTCTTTTTTGCTGGACTTGGAAACCGAATTTTCACATCATGCAAAATACATCCCAATCCTAAGCTTTAAAAACCCGTTTAAAATTCATACACACTTGTTTTAATAATATTTGTTCAGGGAAACCTGAACGGTATCTTCTTAAAAAGATTGATATCCAGAAATACACTCATAAGTTTCCCTCTCTTCTTATGTGGTGCAAACCAGTCCGCTTTATTGGGCTGGTTTTTGTTTTCCAAGATAAAGAAAAAGCCATTTCCTTAGGAATGGCGAGTGGTTAGATTGAACGTCTCGAAGTAGCGTAAATTTTTTTCAAATTATCATCAGTTTCTAGTAATTCTTTCGGGAAGAAGAAACGATTATCAGTAATTTCATCATCATCCAAGGCTTTGACGATTGTCGACAAACTAGACAAACCTTTTTGGTTTTCTAAATCCCCACCGATAGCGAACTGAATTGGTTTATTTTTCTTATTGCGATTTGAATAACTCTTATATGGAATGTTATTAGCGTTATTAGTGCCACTGTAATAAAACTTGTCGAACCCGCCCGCTTCGACTTCAGCTTCGAGGCTACGTAATTTAGATTCAGAATAAGGAATTGATTTGAAGGGAATTCGATCCAAAAACCTGCGTGACAAATCCGATAATACTGGATCCTTACTATCACGCCAAATGCTGAATGCAGTAGTGAATACGCCGTCATCTAACTTCAAATAATCTTCAGTGGAGATATTTTTCCCGACTTCAAAGACTTTAGCGATAGTTGAGAAAAACAATTCTGGTTCTAATTTTTCGTTATACATAGCTTGGGCACGTGATAGCAAGTTTTCTAAAACAACCTCCATCCCGCGACTCACCGGGTGAAAGTAAACTTGTATATACATTTGATAACGACTGATAATGTAATCTTCGACCGTGTGAACTCCCGCCTCATTAAAGATAATCCCGTCGTCAGTTGGAATCATCATTTCCATGATGCGTTCGATATCGAATTTTCCGTATTCAGCGCCCGTATAGTACGCGTCTCGCAATAAGTAATCCATTCGATCAGCATCTATTTGCGAGCTAATCATCGAAATGACTAATCTATTTTCGTAAGTTTTAGCGATGACACTAGCAACTTTTGCTGGCAAGTCTTTATCGCGCGCGCTTAGAATCTGATTAACTTGGGTATCAGGGTTTAAAATAATATCTTGAGTAAATTGCTCATGGTTGGTTCCAAAAATATGTTCAAAAGTGTGCGAATAAGCACCATGACCAACGTCATGTAAAAGGCCGGCTGCCATCACAACAATATCTTCATCGTGGTTCCAAAAAGTTGGTCGATTAACGTCAAAATGTGTAATCATGCGGCGCGTAATTTCGTAAACACCTAACGAGTGTTGAAAACGTGAATGTTCACCACCATGAAAGACTAAGTTGGCGACACCAAGCGCTTTGACGCGACGCAATCTTTGAACTTCTGAACTGTTAATTAAATCGAGAATCGTTTGGTCTTCAACCCGAATGAAATTAAGGATGGGATCACGCAAAACTCTTTCTTTTGCAAGGATATATTTGGAATTTGCCATAGTTGTATAAATTTTATCAGAGGGCAGAATAACTATGCAAAAAGTCAATATAAAATTATCGTCATTGATTGATCAAAATGGTTTGGTTGACAATGTTCATCTAGAAACACCTGGTACTTGGGATGAAAAAACTCAAACTCTTGCCTATGAACAAAATGATTTAAAAAATGAACTTCAATTGTCTGGCAATGAAATTATTTTGCGTCAACCAAATGGCACTGAAATTGTTTTCAGACATGAAGATACATCTGAATCTTTATTTGGAACACCATACGGACAATTACCAATTGTTGTCACTACCGAACGCGCACTCTACGACTTGGGCGACGACAAGAGTTCGATTGATTTGAGTTATCAGATTCTTCAAAACGATATGGATTTAGGGAAGTTCTCGTTGAAGTTGGAATTCGAAAACTTGGATGATTAAAATCCCACAAAACGCACTCGCTTCCTAATTGAAAACGCGATGACGATGGTTCATATAATCATATATACTAGTGGTATTGCTTATTTTCTAAATAAGATTAAAAGAGGTATTAATTTTGGCAATTAAAGATTACACAAAAGAACAAATATCAGAAATGTCCAACATCGACATCGCAAGAGAAATCTTGGCAGACAATAGTAAAGAAATGCTATTCAAAGACTTGCTTGCAGAACTTAATGCCGTTCGTGGAACTGATTTGTCTGGGGATGCATTAGCAACTTTCTACGCTGATTTGAATTCCGACGGAACTTTCATTTCATTAGGTAAACAAGAATGGGGAATGCGTTCTTGGTATGCCGCTGGTGCTATCGATGAAGCAACTCATGATGGTTTCGATGATTATGAAGAAACTTCAAAGAAGAAGTCAGACGAAGATGTTGTTGGATTCGACGAAATTGACGAAGATGAAGACGTTATCGACACTGATGACGAAGATGAAGACGTTGAAGAAAACGAAACCACTGATGATGGTGACGATGACGAAGATGTCGACCAAGAAGACGTTTCTCTAAACGACGATAACGAACAACTTGATGTTCTCGATGCTAACAACGATCTTGATGATCTTGGCGATGGGGATGTTGAATAATTAATTTATGGAAACCAGCTCGATGAGGTGGTTTTTATTTTGCCTTGGAATTTAATGATTAACTTTACGAATACCTAAAGGTATTCGAAATTTATTATTGACAAACTGCCGTAGAGCTACTTATTTTACGTATACATCAAGGTATCTGAAATTTATTGCCGCTAAACTGTCGTTTAGCTCCTTGTTTTTCGTATAAAGAGGTATATGAATACTTCTAATATGATCCCGATTGCCATATCGTTGGTCGCAATTCTAATAA
The DNA here is from genome assembly GCA_031261865.1 of Lactobacillaceae bacterium. Classification (GTDB taxonomy): domain Bacteria; phylum Bacillota; class Bacilli; order Lactobacillales; family Lactobacillaceae; genus Oenococcus. Next base: position 7,513 of record JAISIV010000027.1, read on the forward strand.
GTACGGTAAATTCATTCTTAAATTTCCGCCAAAATCGGTTTGCCAATCTGGCGTTAAGGGGTGAGAAGACAAACGAGGCAATTGACTTATTTTTCAAAGAAGTGACCCCACTGTACAACCAATATTTAAAAAATGAATCGAAACTGACTGAGCAAGTAATTAAAAAGTTGCCAGAGGGTATGGATTCCGATAGTCCTGAACGCCTGAAGGTTGTTCTTGATGTTGTTAACAATGACTTGATTCCACAAAGGGCTCAAATTCTAAATAATTTAGAAAATGTTTCATCAATTGCAAACAACCAGCCAATATTTCTTCGTAATCTAGAAGAGTCAATTGGGAACGATTTCGGAGAAATATATCAAAAATTTAATTACGTTTTTAGTGCTACTTTAAGGAAAAAATTCGGTTCGATTCGAAAATTGGCGGACAAATTTTCACTGTATAATTTAGGAGATGATAAAGATGACCAAAGAACAAGCTAATTTACTCGCGGACGAAATGCTCAAACAAATGTACGAGGATTCCAAAAAGGTTGCTGAAGAAGGTATGAATTCTTTTTACGGCATTAACCCCGATTTGGAAGATGTTGATAAAAAATATCGGGTAATTAGAAAAAATGGTGAAATTGTTTCTATCAATGGAACTCCAGTGTAGTGGTTCAACTTATAGTGTTGAGAGAACTTTAGCCAAAGCAAGTTCAAAATTTCAAAAACTTGACTATCTAAAACAACCCTAGTAATGTAAATAAGGGCGCTATAAAGCACATTAACTCCAATCCAATTCGATTGGAGTTTTTTGTTTTTTATAACACAATTCGCGCATACCTTTAAGGATAAAAATGGCTGAAAATCAAACTAAACAAACTAAATATATTTTTGTTACTGGTGGTGTCGTTTCATCACTCGGTAAAGGTATCGTGGCCGCATCACTCGGCCGTTTATTAGAATCACACGGACTAAAAGTTGCTGCACAAAAATTCGATCCATATTTGAACTATGATGCTGGAACGATGTCTCCTTACGAACACGGTGAAACGTTCGTTACCAATGATGGACTTGAAACCGATTTAGATATGGGACACTATGAACGTTTCATGGATATTGAAACAAACTACTATTCCAACGTGACACGTGGAAAGATTAATTACGAAATTTATGAAAAAGAACGTCGTGGTGATTACGATGGTGCAACTGTCCAAGAAATTCCTCACGTTACTAACTTGATTAAAGAAAAAATGCGTCGTGCTGCTGAAACTACTGACGCCGATATTGTCATCACTGAAATCGGTGGAACTGTTGGTGATATCGAATCACAAGATTTTATGAAAGCTATCAGCCAAATGAAAGATGATCTTGGTGAAGAAAACGTCTTTTACATTCACGCTTCATTGATCATCCAACTGAGTGCCGCCGGTGAAATGAAAACAAAGCCAACTCAACACTCTGTTGAAGAATATTCGCGTCAAACATTGTTCCGTCCGGACATGCTTGTTTTAAGAACTACTAAACCCGTTAGTGATGGTATGCGTGAAAAGCTTTCAATGTTCACCAATGTTCCAAAAAATGCCATCATCGAATCTCGTGACGCCGACGTTTTGTATGAAGTTCCTTTGAATTTACATAATCAAGGCATGGATGAAATCGTCCTTGAAAAGTTTGGTTGGAACGACAAATTCCCTCGTACTGATTTAGCTGATTGGAAGAAGATGGTCGACAAGATTAAGTCTGTCGAAAAACTTCCACCAGTTGAAATTGCAATTGTTGGAAAGTATGCTGCTTTGCCAGATGCTTATATCTCAATCGATGAAGCTTTGCGTTCAGCTGGTTATAAGAATGATGTTAACGTCAAGATCAACACAATTAATTCTGAAAACGTTAATGAAGAAAACGTTGCGGACCTTCTTAAAAATGCCTCTGGTGTTTTGGTTCCCGGTGGTTTCGGTGTTCGTGGAACTGAAGGAAAAATCGAAGCTATTAAATATGCTCGTGAAAATAACGTGCCATTCTTCGGTGTTTGCTTAGGAATGCAGATGGCCTCTGTTGAATTCGCACGCAATGTTCTTGGACTTAAGGGTGCTAATTCAATTGAAATGGACCCTGAAACTCAATACCCAGTTATTGCTTTAATGGATTCTCAAAAAAATGTCACTAATCGTGGTGGAACTCTACGCTTGGGTGCTTATCCAGCAAAAATTCTTCCTGGTACTCATGCTTATGAAGCTTATGAACATAAGACTGAAATTTCAGAACGTCATCGTCACCGCTTTGAATTTAATATCGACTTCAAAAAGCAGTTCGAAGACGCTGGATTTGTCTTCTCTGGAACATCTCCAGATGATAAGTTGATGGAAGTTGTTGAATATCCTAAGAACCGCTTCCACGTCGCAGCACAATATCACCCTGAATTCTTAAGCCGACCAAACCGCCCTGAAGGTTTGTATAACGAATTTGTTCAATTCGCTGCTGGCAAAAAGTAAGGTAAAATTATTTAGTATTAATTTTTATGGCCAAAATCCTAATAAATGGCGGCAACCGCTTAAGCGGTGAAGTTACGATTGGTGGAGCAAAAAACTCTACTGTTGCATTGATTCCCGCAGCAATCCTAGCTGACACGCCCGTTAAATTCGATAGTGTTCCAAGTATCCTGGATGTTAAAAACCTTCAGGTTATTTTGGCTTCAATGAACGTAACTTCTTCGTTTGAAAACGGGGAACTTTCGATTGATCCTACTCAAATTAAAGAAGCTCCACTTCCAAGAAATTCAATAAAGTCGCTCCGAGCTTCTTATTATTTCATGGGTGCTTTACTTGGTAAGTTTGGAAGGGCAACGGTAACTTTCCCTGGCGGTGACAATATTGGTCCTCGTCCTATCGACCAACACATTAAAGGTTTCAAAGCTTTAGGTGCCACGGTTACTGAAGAAGACGACACCATTTACATGTCCACTGGCCCTCAAGGACTCGTCGGCGCCAATATTTTCTTGGATAAAATTTCTGTCGGCGCCACTATGAATATCATGATGGCGGCCGTTAAAGCAAAAGGTGTTACTACTTTAGAAAACGCGGCTCGCGAACCAGAAATTATCGACCTAGCAACTTTCCTTAATAATATGGGTGCTAATATTCGAGGGGCAGGAACCGACACAATCCGTATTATCGGAGTCCCTGGTTTACGTGCCAATGCTATCCACACGATTATTCCTGATCGAATAGAAGCAGGTACTTATCTAAGTATGGCTGCTGCTTTAGGTGATGGGGTGACAATCAAAAACATCATTCCAGAACACTTGGAGTCATTCACTTCAAAAATGATTGAAATGGGTATTAAACTTCAAATCTCAGAAGATGAAATTTACGTCCCAGCGACCAACCAAGAATTAAAGCCGATTACTATTACGACCGCTCCTTTTCCAGGTTTTGCAACCGATTTGCAACAGCCAATTACACCATTATTGTTGAAAGCAAATGGTAATTCAATGATTATTGATACCATCTACCCACAGCGTATTCGCCATATCGTTGAACTTAGGCGCATGGGAGCTGATGTCAACTCACTTGAAGGTGGAATTATCCAAATTGGAGAATCACCTAGATTAGTTGGTTCCGATGTAAGAGCTGCCGAAATCAGAGCAGGAGCCTCATTAATGATTGCTGCGATGATGGCTGATGGTCAAACGATCATCAATGATGCCGACCACATTCTACGTGGATATGATCGCGTTGAATATAAACTTACCGAACTTGGGGCGGATGTCCAAGTTATTGGCGGGGATGAAATAGACTTTATGTAACTTCCGAATTAATTGTTCGGAAGTTTTTTAATACTTACACTAAACCAACGTATCAAAATTAGTCAGTGTTCATTCTTTCGGCGGGTAAGCGCTAATGCAATTAAACAGTTTTTTCTGGTATTTCTATACCGCGTTCTTGTTGCAAACAATCTATTGTTCGGGAATGATGGCCTTAGACTTTTCTTAATGGAAGACGCAATTTCTCTAGAACAACTAAATAATTATCAGGACCAACTCCTCTTCGTTGTGGGTTTGATCGAACTTTTTAAAAATAAAAAAATCAATGGTAATCAGCTTGGAGCTCCGATTTGGCCTCGCTCATGGGAAGATTTTGACATGTATAGTTTTGATAACCAAGTTGATGCTTATAAGGGAATTTTAATTGCACAAGAAATTAGTGACGAGATTGATATATGTCCTGAGGATGACCTAATAAAATGGGCAACGACTGCGCAGAATTTAATTGTTGCCGACATAAAATTCGAGCAATCGACTTCTCAAATTTATAGTTATCGTAGCTTCCCTAAAGATTTAATGTGGAAGGTTGTTGAAATTGGGTATCTAGTAGCTGGAAGGTTTTTTAGCGGGATGCAACTCGCGAACCGGCAAACTCAATATTTTTTAAGTTTGTATACTCAACAAACTGAAAGATACAAAAATATTGAGATGAAATTTCGTAACGAGGACTATGCTTACATAGCTGCTATCGGTGCTATTCATCATTGGGAATCTATTAATGACATCATGACTGATGAGAATTTGAAAGCTGTTCTTGAAAAAATTTACAGTGAATTCCAAAAACAAGGGTATACGAATCGACAAGCAGAGTATGTTTTTGAAAAAGCCATCGAATACTATTTCGAACAAGAAACCAAGGGAAATACATCAAGTTCCTATTACGATATTCGCGGACTTAAATTTCAATTTATGAGTTTCATCAAAGGCGAATTTAATGAATTAAACGGTGATTATTATTACTTTGCAGAATATCTACAGAGTGGAGCTAAGGAAATTCGAAGATTCCTGTCTCGTTTAGATAGTGAATCAAGAAGTTATTTTCCAACCAACGATCAAAAAGAACTGGCAAGACTAATATCAGCATTTCCAAAGTTGAATAACCAATTGAAACCTGAAGATTTTCTTTACTAGATATTGCCCGGAACCTTCATACGTGGTATATTTATTTAGTTAATCACTGACTCTGCTAAGCAGGGCGTTAAGGAGAAGAAAATATGAAAGCTGATATCCATCCAGAATTCCGTCCAGTTGTATTTATGGACACTACTACTGGTGCAAAGTTCTTAGCAGGTTCTACTGCAAAGACTAATGCTGAAACTGATTATGAAGGTCAAACTTACCCAATGGTTCGTGTTGAAATTACTTCAGATTCACATCCTTTCTACACTGGAAAGCAAAAACAAGTTCAAGCCGACGGTGCTGTTGATAAGTTCAACAAGAAGTACGGTTTGTCTAACTAATTCATCAAAAGTTCGCCTCGGCGGACTTTTTTTAATGTAAGCACTTAATGAGTGCAACGAATTTAGTGCGCGCTTATACAAAGTTGTGCCACAATACTTGGAAAGGGGAAAATATGAAAACTCAACAATTAGGAACATCAGAAGTTAAAGACGCCAGTGCAGTTGCTCTTGGTGTGATGCGCATTTCAGAAAAGTCAGCTGACGAAGCTATACAAGTTGTGAATGCCGCACTGGAAGCTGGTATTAATTTCTTCGACACCGCTGACATTTACGGCGCTGGAAAATCATCAACAGTATTTGGTCAAGCTCTAAAAGATGCGCAAGTAAATCGTGAAGATATCTATCTTCAATCAAAAGGCGGCATTATTTTGCCAGATGGACAAATCAATGGCGACGGTCTTAAAGGTCCTCGTTTCGATTTTTCAAAAGACCATCTTATAGCCAGTGTCGATATCGAATTAGAACGCCTTCAAACGGAATATTTGGATTTCTTCTTATTGCACCGTCCAGATGTTTTGATGGAAGTGGACGAGATTGCCGAAGCATTCAGCGAATTAAAGGCCTCAGGCAAGGTCAGAAACTTTGGTGTGTCAAACTTCACTCCATTACAAATACAACTCTTACAACAAGCCACTGACCAACGCTTAGAAGTAAATCAACTTCAATTCGGTTTGGGCCATGCTGATATGATTAGCGAAACTTTGCTTTTGAATATGGGTGAAGAACGTTCCATTGAAAGAACCTTTGACTCACTTACTTTTGCTCAATTAAACAAAATTACGATTCAAGCATGGTCGCCATTCCAATACGGTATGTTTGAAGGCGTATTTGTTGATTCGCCAAAGTTTGGAAAATTAAATGACACATTGCAAGCTCTAGCTGATAAGTACGGTGTAACAAAAAATGGAATCGCCGTAGCTTGGATTAATCGCCATCCAGCAGGTATCCAAACCATTATCGGTTCAATGAATCCCACTCGTATTAAAGAAATGAGCGATATCGATTCGGTAAATCTCACTAAACAAGAATGGTATGACCTGTACTTGGCTGCAGGAAATATTCTTCCTTAATAAACTTGGTCTTCTATTTAGAAGGCCTTTTATTTTATAGTGTTACTTATGCAAGAATTCCGTTACCTCGATAAAAATCTCAAATTAAGAACGCTAACTGTTTTCCTAACGGTTCTTCTAGGTTCGTCCATCGCTCCTAATATGACGATTTATTATGTCAGTCATTTCAATGTTGTGATTGCTGGAATCCTATTGATAGTGGTTTCGGTCGCTGGCTTTATCGCCAGCCTTTATGGTGGTCATTTAGCTGATATTGCTGGAAGAAAGAAAACGATGATAATTGGGTCTGCCCTAATTATCTTAGGGTATCTTGTGGCGGCAATCTCTAATTCTCCTTTGGGGACAAATGCCATAACCACTTTCTTTGGTTTTTTGATGGCGACAATTGGTGCATCATTTGCTGATCCCGCTGAACAAGCTATGATGATTGATTCTTCAACTCCTGAAAATAGGCGTTTTGTCTACAGTTTAATTTATTGGGTTATTAACATTGGCACGATGGTTGGAGCCGCCATTGGTGGTTGGTTTTTTAAGGAATATCTTTTTGAATTAATGCTGGCTTCGATGGTTGTTGGAATTATCAACGGATTAATCATTTGGTTAGGAATGTCTGAAACTTTTACCGTCAGCCATGATGCTCAAAGAAAAAAAGGTATAAGCGCTATCATTAAAAATTACGCCGAAGTTTTTAGCGACAAGGCTTACTTGCTTTTGATTATCGGAATGGTATTTTCGACGATTGTCTACCTACAACCCGATTATTATTTGGCCGCACATTTAGGAGAATCATTTAAACAGACCACCATTTTGGGAATACATATCTACGGTCAGAGAATGTTGTCATTGATGATTGTTGTTAACACCGTCATGATCATTTTAGGAATGACTACTTGGAACAAGATAACTTCAAGAATCTCAGTTCTTAGAGCCTATGCGATTGGAGTTGGACTGCAAGGTCTCGGTTTTACACTTTCGTTTTTATTCAATACATTCACGCCTCTTATCATTTCAATGATGATTGCAACTCTAGGTGAGATGACAAATGTCCCACCTAGTCAAACTATTCGAGCTGATTTAATGAACCCGAAAAAAATTGGTGCTTATTCAGGAGCTTCCGCTGTGGCAAGACCAGTAGCTAGTATCATTGCCGGAATGATGGTTTCGGCTTCGCATTTTACGGGTAATATCGGGATGGCTGTAACCTTGATTTTAATTACGTTAACAGCAATTGCATTAACCTTTAAGGCCGTTAAAATTCATAACCTCTCAGCTGAAAATAAAATCGTATAAAAAAGTCGCTTAACTAAATTAGTTAAGCGGCTTTTGTTTAGTTAGCTAATACATCTTTTAGCATGGCGCTTTTCTTAACCATGAACCAGAGAACTAATCCGGCAAGGATTGCTAAACCACCAATGATAATAAAGTAGGCGATTTCAGTTCCCTCACGGTAGAATTGAACGATTTGTGAGTTCAAAGCCTGGGCTGCTCCGTTGGACAAATTCCAAACGGTAATCATTTGAGCTTGGAATGCCACAGGGGCTAGTTTTGAACTAACTGAGACTCCAACCGGTGAAATCAACATTTCACCAATCTCAACTAGCACCCAACTGAATACTAACCAAAGGGGATTGAACTTTACATCCATTCCAAATAACGAAGTAGGTAATGCCATCCACACGAATGATAGTCCAGAAAATACCAAACCTAAAGCGAACTTAGAACCAGTGTTTGGTTGCTTTTTAAGTCCGCCTGACCACATCCAAACAAAGATTGGCGTGAACAACATAATGAATAGCGGATTTAATGATTGGAACCAAGAAGCTGGAATCTTAAATCCATCAAATATTCCTGATAGAACATTTAAATTAGTTTGGTCATTGGCAAAACTTGCTAGAACGACAGAACCTTGTTCTTCAATTGACCAGAAAATCATCGCCGCAATAAACAAAGGAATAAAGGCACGAACTTGTTTTCTTTCTTCTTTGTTCGTCTTTGGCGAAGTCAACATCATTACAAAGTAAATCACGGGAACGGCAATGGCAATGATTGTCAAAACCAAAATACCGTTATCAACAGTAAGTACTTTAGAGAACGCCATTACGACGAATACTGCAGCCACTCCGAGAAGAACGGCCACTGTTTTATAAACTAATGGTAAAATTTCTGCTTTTGAAATTGGATCCGGAGCCACATCATTGGCTTTTACTTTCAAGTGCTTTCCTCCGATATAGAACTGAATTAATCCAAAGAACATTCCTATAGCTGCTAATGAAAAGGCAACGTGGAATCCGGCAACTCCTTGTGTCCAACCGACTAATAATGGAGCTACGAAAGCACCAAGGTTAACACTGAAGATATAAATTGAAAATCCGGCATCACGACGAGTGTCATCAGCTGAATACAAATTTCCAACCATAGTCGCCACGTTTGGCTTCAGCAAACCAGTTCCTAAAGTGATCAGCACAATCGCTGCATACAAACCGGCTTCACGAATTGGTAAAGCCAGCGAGATGTGTCCGAACATAATCAGAATTCCACCCCACATGACGGCTTTACGAGGTCCAGTTAAACGGTCAGAAACGAATCCACCGATAATTCCAGTAAGCATCGTCATTGAACCATAGATTGACATGATGGCCATGGCAGTCGTTTTTGGAAAGCCAAGTCCACCGTTAGTCAAGCTATAGTACATGTAAAACATCAAGATTGCTCGCATACCGTAGTAAGAGAATCGCTCCCACATTTCGGTATAGAACAAAGTGTTGAGACCTCTAGGTTGACCTAGAAAAGTCTTTTCTTTATTTTCCATACAAAAAAACTCCTAACCTTTCTATTTTACTAAAAAGGGTAGGAGTTTGTGAATTACTTGTTCATGTTCCACTCATTTAAGAACTGATCTAGGAATGCATGCATGGCTTCGTTTCTTTCCTCAGCAATTTTTTTTGCTAATTCAGTATTCATGTAATCTTTCACCCTGAATAATTTGGTGTAAAAGTGATTGACCGTACTTTCATCGTGTGTTCGATATTCTTCTTTAGAAGTGGGGACAATTGCTTCGACTTCTGGGTCGTACATTTTTCTTCCGTGTGCCGATCCATAAATAAAAGCACGAATGGCAGCAATCACACCTACTGCCTCCAGGCGATCAGCGTCTTGAACTATTTGTCCGTTTATGTCGAGAGGCCTGGCATCTCCGTATTGTTGTTTGGACCAACTCATATTGTCGATGATATAAAAAATTGGTTCACTAGGAATTTCCAGTTCATCTAATAAGTCAGCCGCCTTTCTTTTTTGAGCATCCACGTCGTCAAATAGTTTGTCGTCGTAGGTGTCGTGCAAATATGCCGCCACCATTGTGGTAAGGGGATCTGCCTTTGGCTCAGTTTCTAAAATTTTTTGGGACCAGTCAGCGACTCTTTGAATATGCGAAAAATCGTGTCCAGTTTTATCGGTTTCTAATTGATCTTTGGCGAATTGTGCCACTCGCTCAATTTTTTCTTGAATGTTTTCCATGCCACTTATTTTAACCAAGATAAATGGCTTACTATATTAATTAGAAATAAAGGAGCAGTATGGCTTATTTTGAATTAAAAGATATTAAAAAAAGTTACCGCCTCAATAAAAATGAAGTATTTCCAGTTCTAAAAGGAATCAACCTTCAATTTGAAAAAGGGGAAATGGTTTCAATCTTAGGTGAATCTGGAGGAGGTAAGTCAACTCTTCTAAACATCTTGGGTGGGTTAGATCATGATTACGAAGGGGATGTCATTTTGGATGGACAATCCACAAAAGACTTCACCGAAAAACAAATGGATGGTTTCCGCCGTCAAACTATCGGTTTTATTTTCCAAAACTTCAACCTTATCTCGCACCTTACTTTGTTAGATAACGTTAAAGTCGCTCTTGAAATGACTGAATTGTCTCCGGCGGAGCGTACACAAAGAGCCAAAGAATTATTGGAACAAGTTGGCTTAAAAGACCACGTTAAAAAATATCCAAATCAAATTTCTGGTGGACAAAAGCAACGTGTGGCAATTGCTCGTGCTTTAGCTTCAAATGCCGATATCATCATTGCCGATGAACCTACTGGTGCCTTGGATTCCACTAACACCGCTGAAGTTTTGGAGATCCTTGAAAACATTGCTAAAGACGGTAAGTTGGTTTTGATGGTTACTCACTCACAAGATGTTGCTAACTATGGAACTCGAATTGTCCATATTTCTGATGGAATAATTGATTCTGACACAAAGAATCGCAAAAAGTATCCGGTTCCAGCCGCAGAAACTAAATTGAAATCAAAGCCTTTGTCGGCCGCCGCTGATTACATCATGGCTTATAAGCATTTGATGCACAATTTCTGGCGTAATTTCTTAATTATGCTGGGAACTGGAATCGGTATTTTCGCCGTTATTTTGTTCAGTGTATTAGGTAATGGAATTAATGCGTTCATCAATGACCAAATCAATTCAATTGTTAATCCAAAAATGATTGCCATTGTTAAAAATACCAGCGGTAAAAAAATGAGTTCTCAAAAAGCTCAAGAATCTATTTCTCAAGCTTCCGCCAACCCTACCCAAATCTTTATCAATCAAGATTTGATTGATCGGATTAAAAAACTCGATCACGTTAAAAAAGTTGAAGCTGGTTACCAATTCTCGACTTACCAATTGATTGGTAATTCGAAAACCGTTTCAGCGCGTGGTTTGATGGGTTACAGCGACACTTTGTCTAAGAACTCAATCAAGCATGGGGATGCTCCAAAAACTGGAGAGATGATTATCTCTAACAAACAAGCCACTGAATTATTTGGCGGTTGGAAGAAGGCCATCGGCCAAACGGTTAACGTGACATTCACTTGGATTAACGACAAAGGAATGCCAGTTCAAGTTTCAACTGATGTAAAAATTTCTGGAACTGTAAGTGATGAACAAACTTCATTTACAAGCATTAACACTCAAACTATCAAAGAGGCTCTTCAAAAAGCTGGCGCAACCACTGATTCAAACTATGTGATTTCGCAAGCGGATTCCATGAAAAACGTTAAGAAGGCCGCCGCTGAAATCAACAACCTAAAAGTCGATGGTAAATACGCTCTAGCTTCAATTACTGTAGGATCCGTGCTTGATACTGTTAACGATTATGTTGGTGTTGCAAGTATGGCCCTTCAAGTTATTGCTGGAATATCATTGGTTGTTTCAGCTTTGATGATTATCGTAACGATGTATATGTCAGTTTCTGAACGTACAAAAGAAATCGGTGTTCTTCGCGCTTTGGGTGCTGGTAAAAAAGATGTTCGTCGCCTCTTCACAGCTGAATCATTATTGATTGGATTATTCAGTGCTGTATTAGCTTTGGCACTTAGTTATGGAATTGGTTTCTTTATTAACCAAGCTCTCTATTCAATCGTAAAATTCAATATGGTTCAAGTAACTGGAATGAATGTTCTATCGGCCTTTATCATCGCCTTGGTAATTGCCTATATTGCAGCATTGCTTCCCGCAAATAGAGCCGCTAACCTTGATCCAATTGAAAGTTTAGCTGCTGAATAATTATTAATTCGTCTTTCATTTTGAAGGGCGTTTTTTATTGTTTTAATTCGAAGACTTTTCTGTATTCTTTTAATTAATAAGAGAAGTCGTCATGCCACAAATAAAGTTAAAACAACCTGTATCACCAAATAATGAAGTAAAAATTCAGAAGAGTTACCTCACGCTAATTTTTAGTTTGATTATGTTTTTACCGTTCAATGGAATTTTTATATTATTGGTCTTCGTAAGTTTTAAACAACCCGCTGCAATTTTTCTCGTGCTAGGTGCCTTGTTATTCGTATTACTTATCGATTTAACGGTTTGGGGATTTTTGATTTCGGGGATGACAGCCTTTAAATATTCGGACGACGGAATTACGATTTACAATCTCAAAAAAGTATATTTGTCCTGGAAAGATATCAAGGATGTCGAACTTAAAAGAGTCGGAACCCAGACGTTTATTTATGTTTACCCAGTTGATACCTCTTTAAAAAAGAAAGCATATTCAGTAGCTCTTTCAACGACACAAGTAAATTTGTCGAATGAGGATATTTTTCTTGGTTTCAAGACAAGGATGAATGACATTCATGGGAAATCGATGAGCAGTCATACCTAAAGACGTCCAAAATTTATTATCGTCAAACTGTCGTTCGGCTCGTTATTTTGCGTATGTCTAAAGGTATCTGAAATTTATTATCGTCAAACTGTCGTTTAACTCCGTAATGTTCGTATACACGCAGTGCATCCGCGAAACATAGTCACAAAACTGTCGTTTTGTTCCTTATTTATCGTATAAAGAAGTATGGCTAATTTAACTGACTATTCTAATACTGATTTATATATGGCAGAAAGTTCTTATACTTCTAGACCTTATAGTTTTGACAAAACTAATAAAAGACCGCCCGCTCAAGCCCAAAAGTCTCAATGGTACAAGCAAGAAAAAATAACGGACAACAAAACTGGTTACACTGCTTACTTTTTAACCAATAATCAAAACCCAAATCTGGCAACCCAGGCTTACTATGTTGTCCGAGGTAGTGACGCTTTTGATGCTCAAAATCCTGATTGGACTGGTAATAATATTCCTTTTGCTTTAGCTGATAAGCAAGTAAAACAATCTAAAAACTTCATCAAAGATGTCCAAACAAAAATGTCTCGATACACGAACATTACCGCTTGGAATTTTACCGGTCACAGTTTAGCGACGATGGTTGTCACGACCGGTTTAAGTAATTTATCCCAAGACCAAGCAACTAAAGTTCAAGCGGCCACTTTGTTTAATGGTCCAGATGTAACCAATTCGCTCAACGTACATCAACTAAACAATTTAAAGGACTCCGGTTTGAACGACAAAATAACTTATTACCTGAATCCGGATGACATGGTCAGCGTCTTAAATCGTTCTCAGTCTGAACAAATAGGACATGTAAATTGGATTGACACTAAGTCGGATTACGGAACGATGGATATTGCCTCTTCACATGACTTTTATGAATATCAAGTTGTCAATGGCAAAATCAAAACAGTTGAAAATAGCTTAGAACTGAAAACTTATATCTACGCTCAAGATGCTCTTTATCAACAGCTGATTAATCATGTTGGCAACCTCAAACTATCACCCAAAAAAGTAAAAAAGATTATTGAAACACTTGATGGAGAAAAATATGTGTCAGGAAAAATTAATTACCTGGTAAAAGAGTTTGGAAATAAAATTGATATTCATTTGTTCTTGAAGTTTTATATGAGGTATAAAGACGCAAAAGAAATGATCGGACTGTCTAACCGAATCAACTCTTTGACTCTTCAATTGGAACACAGTGACGATATTAAGTTAAGCGAAATTTTAGTCTCTAAAATAGAACAATACATCGGGAATTTTCTCGATAAAATTACCTTTGATACTGAAATGATCCATGTTAATACTAGAAATAAATTACAAAAATTAATCAACGAGGCGAATATGGAACTATCAATCGCTGGATCAACCACTCAGTTCGACTATCGGTATTTTTATTCTGAGCCACAAGAAAAAATTAACCAAAATAGTGTTTCGGTATACAAAAAGGACATGGAACAAACGCTCCACATCCTAACTAATCACGTATTTGAAATTTATAAAATTGATGTCAATTACGCTAATAATTCATTTAAGCCAGATTAAACATCCAAAACGAATTTTTCAATTGCAAATGCGACACCGTCTTCATCGTTTGTTTTTGTCACAAACTGAGCGGCAGCTTTAACTTCATCGACGGCGTTTCCCATAGCAACTCCGGTTCCGGCAGCTTCGATCATTGAAAGATCATTGCCTTGATCGCCGATACTCATGGTTTCATCAAGCGACAAACCTAATCCCTCAGCTAAACGTTTTAGGGCATTTCCTTTGGAGACCGTTTTTTTAATGAATTCAATGAAGAATTCAGATGAGCGAACCACGTTATATTTATCCAAAAACTTTTGTGGCATCTGGGATAGAGTAGTATCGATTTTATCTTTTTCATCGATTAACATTACCTTGGCAACTGGCAAACTTGATTCCAAGTCTGCAAGAGGGCGATACCAGATTGGCGCATTTGTTAAAGCACTTTCGTACACGGAGTATTTAGGGATATGGACAAAAGGTGTAATGATATCCGTTGCCGTTTCAATTTGGTGCTTAACATCGTTGCTATCAGCAAAGTTTGCAATCTCTAAATAATCTTCAACTTTCAAAGTCTCTTCGATTAGGATTTTGCCGCTGGTTGTCATCGCCATAGCACCGTTGTAATTAATGGCAAATTGATCGTCGGAATTGTCGATTCCCAACATCTCGTAAAAATGTTTAGTGCCATCCAAAGGACGACCAGAGGCGATTACAATTTTTGCACCTTTTGCAATCGCTTTTTTCAACACCTCAACAGTGTGATCGGAGACTTTACCTTGAGAATTATTCAAAGTTCCGTCAACATCAATAGTTATTAGCTTAATTGTCATAAAATAATTATATGTTGAATATCGAAGAGAAAATCCAAAGCTGGCAGGACGAGAAAAACCTCGATGCTGCATTAAAAAAGGAATTAAAAAAACTTGATGATGAAGCACTTCGCGATGCTTTTTATCAAGATTTAAGTTTCGGAACCGCTGGTATGCGTGGCGTGCTCGGTGTTGGAACAAATCGTATGAATATCTACACGGTTGCTCAAACCACCCAAGCTTTAGCTGAAGTCATTAAAAAGGCCGGTGATGATGCTGTATCTCGTGGTGTTGTTATTTCTTACGACTCTCGTATAAACTCTGATGTTTTCGCATCTACAGCTGCAGGTGTTTTACGCGCTAACGGTATTACCGTTCATTTATTTACTTCACCCCATCCAACTCCAGAATTGAGTTTTGCGGTGATGGAATTAAATACTTATGCCGGTATTATGATTACCGCTAGTCACAACCCTAAAGAATATAACGGTTACAAGTTGTATGGCGAAGATGGTGGACAATTAACCTCAAAGCCTGCCGCCCAAATCGTTAAAGAACGAGAAAAAATTACTGATATCTTCAATATCAAACAAATTCAAACTGGGATTAAAAAAGTTCCAACCAGTTTTGACGCCAAGTATCTAAAACGTGTTGCAGAAGTGACTGTTGATAAAACTCAAGCTAAAAAAGCCAAAGATTTCCAACTCGTCTTCACACCTCTTCATGGCGCTGGAGGAGAACTTGGGTTAAAGGCCTTAAAACAGGCTGGATTTAAGGACGTTAAGGTTGTTGAGAAACAATTCGAACCAAATGGAAAGTTTCCAACTGTTGAATATCCAAATCCTGAATTCCATAATGTTTTCGAACTAGCTCAAAAACAAAATAAGAAAGCAGACGTACTTTTAGCCATCGATCCAGATGGCGATCGCATGGGTGTGGCATACCGTGCCAATACAAATGAATGGGGCTATTTAACTGGTAACCAAATTGCTGCATTAATGGTTCATTACCTGTTATCTGCAAAACAAAATGCCGGCGCTTTGCCAACTAATGGAGCTATTGTTACTTCAATTGTTTCATCGAATTTGCCAGCAAGAATTGCTAAAACTTTTAAAGTTAAAGCAATCGATGTTTTAACAGGTTTCAAATATATTGCCGATCAAATTGTTAAGTTCGACGAAAAGAAAAACCGTGAATTTCTCTTTGGTTTTGAAGAATCCTATGGTTTTCTTGTTAAGCCATTCGTTCATGATAAAGATGCAATTCAAGCGGTTACTTTAATGTCTGAATTGTCGGCGTATTACTTCAACCAAGGAAAGACTTTGGGTGACGCTCTCGAAGAGATATTTGAAGAATATGGGTTCACGATTGAAGACACTCTTTCAATCGATTTCCCAGGTGAATCTGGTAAAAAAGAGATGGATGATATGATGAACAAGTTCCGCTCGAAAGGCCCAAGTAAAATTGGCGATTACCAAATTCAAACTGTTCAAGATTACGAATTACGTGTCGAAAAAAATCTTGAAAACGGCAAGACCAAAAAAATTACTTTACCTCAAGCGAACGTCATTAAATATCTATTTGAAGATGGTTCATGGATTGCGCTTCGTCCTTCTGGAACTGAACCTAAGCTTAAAATTTACGTCGGTGTTGTGGGCGACACATTACAAGCCGCTAATCAAAAACTTGGTGAAATTCAATCTCATATGGAAGCTTTATTAGCTAGATAATAATTAGCCAGAATAAAATCTGGCTTTTTTCATACAATAATATCGATGCAAGTTTTAGATCAAAAAGATTATTTTGAAGTTGATGCGCAAATACAAACCCAAGTTGAAGAGCTGTATCAATCAGCTTTTCCAAGCCAAGAACGCATGCCTTTTGAGATGTTGTTACAAATTGCTAATCGACCAAGTGTGTCATTGAATATCTATTTTAAAGATACTGAGTTTATTGGATTTGTCTTTACAATGTTTTATGAAGATATTCTTAGTATTCAATATTTAGCAATAGTAAATAATCAAAGAAATTCAGGTTTTGGCACACAAATAATTGGTAGTCTAAAAAAGAAGAACGTTGGATTGCGTTTAGTTGTCGAAATGGAAAAAGTCGATCCTAAATCCGCTGATTATCAAAATCAATTAAAAAGGTTGGCCTTTTACGAGCGTAACGGTTTTCAAAGTAACCAAATATTTATTTATGAATATGGGGTCGATTATGAGTTATTGACTTACGGAAGTAATCCGGTGACTACTGACGAATATGTAAAACTAGCGGCCGATTTTTACCAAAGAGATGTTTCAGGGTTTATGAAGGAGATAAAATGAAAAAACTAAAGCGAGGTCAAGGAAAGATATCGGTTAATATTGTCATTTCTTTAATGTGGATTTTGTTCTTTGTTGAAATTATTTTCACAGTTATGGCCGGCAAGTTTAGCATCGACAACAAGTGGACCAACTTCACTCAAATTCAAACATGGTCAGTTGTCGGGGCTGCCATTGTGGCTGAATCAGTTCTTGCTGCCTTCTTCTTTGCAATTGTTTCCAGTTTGAAAAACGTTTATAGTTTGGTCGATAATCAATACGCTTTAAACAAAAACTTACTAGAATCCCTAGCTCTATTGCAAGACAATATTAATTTGAATCATGATGCTACTACAGAAATTTTGAGTGAACTAAAACCAAAACCCCGCACTACTACAAGAAAAACTACTTCCAAAACCAACGCAAAATAAGCGTTGGTTTTTCATTTTAGTCAGTAGTTTAGAATATTGTTATGACTAAAAGAGCTCGTGTAATCTACAATCCAACTTCTGGAAGAGAAGGTATCAAAGATGATTTATTAGAGATTCTTTCTATTTATGAAAAAGCAGGCTATGAAACAAGCGCTTACGCTACAACGCCTGAACCTTTTTCAGCTCGTGACGAAGCTACTCGAGCGGCCTTAGATGGGTTTGATTTAGTAGCTGCTGCTGGAGGCGATGGAACTGTTAATGAAGTTATCAACGGAATTTCCGGTTTAGAAAAACGTCCCAAAGTTGCCATTATTCCAGCAGGAACTACTAATGATTTCGCTCGCGCTTTAGGCATTCCTCGTGATGATTTAGTTGACGCCGCTAAAGTTGTCCTTTTAGATCAGACTATGAAAATGGATATCGGTCATGTAACAGGTGATGACGTTAAGATTCCATACTTTATGAACATCGCCGCCCTTGGTACTCTTTCGGAAATCACTTACTCGGTGCCATCAACGCTTAAGTCACTTTATGGTTATCTAGCCTACGTGACTAAAGGTGCTGAATTAATCACCAAAGTTACCCCTGTTCCAGTAAAAATTGAATATGATGGTGGCGTTTTCGACGATGAAGCAAGTTTAGTTTTCGTAGCACTTACTAATTCAGTTGGTGGTTTTGAAAAGATTGTCCCCGACGCTAAACTAAACGACGGAAAGTTTTCTTTGTTAATTATTAAAAAGACCAATATCGCTCAACTATTCGCACTTGTAGCAAAGGCTCTTTCAAACGGTTCTCACGTTAAAGATCCTTTGGTGACATATGTCAAAACCTCCAATATCAACATTTCTACAACTAGCGATCAGAAAATGAAAGTTAATTTAGATGGTGAATACGGTGGGGATGTGCCGGTTACTTTTACTAATTTGCGCGAACACATCGAATTTGTCGCCCCTGCTAAAAAATTGCTGGGCCGTAATAAAGATAAAAAAGCTACTACTCCAGAAGAAGTGATGGCTAAAAAAGCTGAAAAAGAGTTTAAAAAAGAATTTAATGACATCAAAAAATAAGCAAGCAAAACTACAAAAGAATCAAGAAGTTGAAGGTGAAGTAATTGACATCACCTATGAAGGATTAGGGGTTCTTAAAGTCGACAATTTCCCAATTTTCGTAACCGACGCATTGCCAGGCGAACTTGTTAAAGTAGGTGTTACAAAAGTGCTTAATAACTATGCTTTTGGTCGCGTAATTGAACGAATTAAAACTTCGCCTGATCGTGTGGAAAATGAACATAAAGAAATGATTTCTTCAGGAATCGCTCCTTTAGTTAATTTAAAATACGATGCTCAATTAGCTTTCAAGCAAAACCAAATCAAAGAACTTTTCCATAAAGTTGGTATTGACGATGTTGAAATTACTGAGACAATCGGGATGGATAACCCAACTCAATATCGAAACAAAACGGTTGTCCCAGTAAAAATGCAAGATGGTAAATTGACAACTGGTTTTTATCGTCGTGGATCTCATAAGCTAGTTCCGATGGGTGATTACTATCTTAATGATCCAAAAATCGATGCTGCCGTCGGTGTTGTCCGAGACATCCTAGATAAGTACAAAGTAAGTGCTTATGACGAAACCACCAGAGAAGGTACTGTCCGTTATGTCATGATTCGTCGCGGTTATTATTCTCATCAAATGATGTTAGTAATTGTCGCTACTAAAATAGAATTGCCGCACGAAAAAGAAATTATCGATGAGATTCATTTTGCATTACCTGAGCTTCGAAGTCTAATTTTGAATTACAACCCTAAGCAAACTAATGTTCAATTAGGGTTGGATAATCGCACTCTTTTTGGTGAAGACGTGATTCATGACGAATTACTTGGGTTAGACTTTGTTATCAGTCCAAATTCCTTTTACCAAGTTAACCCGCAAACCACTGAAATACTTTATAAAAAAGCCGCTGATATGGCTGAACTTGATAAAAACGATACAGTCATTGATGCCTATTCAGGTATCGGAACCATTGGTTTAACAGTTGCTGACCGTGTTAAGGAAGTTATTGGCGTTGAAGTTGTTGAACCAGCCGTTGAAAACGCACAAATTAATAAGGCTGCTAATAACATCCAAAATGCTGAATTTATTGCAAATGACGCCCCTACACAATTTATTGAATGGGCAAAAAAGGGAATTAAACCAGATGTCGTTTTTGTTGATCCGCCAAGAAAAGGTTTAACGTCAGAATTGATCCAATCGGTTGGTCTGATGGCGCCAAAGAAATTTGTTTATGTTAGTTGCAATCCTGCAACATTAGCTCGCGATGCCGTTGAACTGATTGAACAAGGTTACAAAATTACTAGACCAATTGTCCCAATTGATCAATTTCCGCAAACGATGCACATTGAGTCAATCACGATTTTCGAAAAAAATGACGAAAATTAAGTTAATTTAATATATTTCAACTGTTACAAATCTAGGGAGAAATTGTAAATATTCTGTGAATAGGGCGTTATTTATCCTCCGTATTGTATTTTTTATGGAAATATCTAAATCCCTACTTACAGCTTTAACAATTACAACAATACCTGCAGCAACTTTGGCAACCAGCGTATCTGCTGACGCTAAAGATGCTTCTAGTAGTTCATCAAGTAATCTTAAAAAAATCGTAAAAGCTGCAGCAGCGACAGTCGAAAAACGCGACACAATATATAAAAATAAATTAGTTATTGTTAAACAAACAGTAACTTTAACTGTTGACGAAAAACCAGTTAGTCGTACGGAAATTCAAACATCATCAAATAAAACCCTTTGGGTTAATTCTTCTGAATTAAAGAAATTGTCTAAAGTTGATACTAAGACGGCTCAAAATACTCAAGTCCGCATCGTTACAAAAGACGGTAGCAATAATGGCCTTTATGCAGATCCATATATGACTACCGTCGATTCATCAAATCAAAACAACGATGCTGAATCTCGTAATGGTCAAACTGTTACCGCTTTACAAGAAGCAATTGTTGAAAATGCAGATGGTAGTACGACTAAAATGCTTCAAGTAAAAATAGGTGATCAAGCATATTGGATTGACGAAGTCGATACTACAACCAATCTATTTGATTGGGTTTCAGCAGCCCAAGCAGCATCCGGTGTCCCTTATGTTTGGGGCGGTTCGACTATGAGTGGATTTGATTGCTCTGGCTTCGTTAATTATGTTCGTGCAAATTCTGGACAATCATATCTTGGTCGCACTACTTATCAACAAGCTGCCACTTTACGTGCTCAAGGAGTTCAACAAGTTTCGCTTTCTGAAGCTCAACCTGGTGATCTATTGTTCTGGGGCGGAACTGGATCTGAATATCATGTTGCTATTTACGCGGGTAATGGAATGACTTATTCTGCTACAGCACCTGGGCAATTATCGGGTCTACATCCAGTATTTGCTGGAGCACAAGTCTACAAAATGAATTTAAGCTAACCGTGGGCGCCGATAAGGCGTCTTTTTTTGTGAACTTTTAAGGATTTTTTGCTGTCGTTTCTTAGTGTTGTTATAAGATAATTGTGAGGCAAATTTTCATGCAAATTTACATATATGGTTTTATCGTTTTTATATCGCTCTCTATTCTTTTTTTGTTAGCCACTATCTTATTTTTCGTGCGCTGGCGAGTGCTTAATTTTACCGAACAAGGTCAAAAGAATCGCAAGAATTTTTTCATAGCACTTCTTACGTTAATTGTTTTTGCAGCGGCCGCCGGTGGAACATTTATCCTTGGAAAGTCATACGTTAAAGATGCATTTTTCAAGCAGACAAATACCATTAACTCTAAAGTTGATTCAATCGCTCAAAAATCCGACGATTACTTTGTCGATATCCTTCAAGAATTAGAAAAGAAAAATTCCGACAACGGGGATGATGCTAAAGATTACGTCAAAAAGCACCAATCAGCGTTAAAGAAAATTAATTCTAACTTAGAGGAAATGGATTCTGATTTGACTAATTTAGCAAATGACGAAACCACTAAAAAGTATGGAAATGACTCATACAAAAAAGTCATTTCTCAATACAAAGTTATTCGTAAAGTTCTCAAAAACGAATATGATTTCATTTCTGATCCAACTGGCAGCTATCAAAATATGAAGACAAAATTGTCCACTTACCGGAGCAATATGTCTAACAATATCTCAACACTCAATCAGTTAGTAAAGCAGGTAAATTGAATAAAGTTCTTACAATTGAACACCCCAAAAAAGCCATGGTTATCTCAGATATCCATGGTTTTTGGCAAGCTCTACAAAAAATAACTGAATTACCCGAATACCATAATCCTGAATATCAATTAATATTCTTAGGAGATTACACCGACGGTGGTGCATCTAATCCGCGTGACCCTAAAAAAGTTATTGATTTTATTACCGACGAAGTATTGAATCATGATGCATTACTCGTTCATGGAAACCATGACGACATGTTGTTAGGAACCGCCAACAATCAGATGGATAAGTTCGACAACTGGTCGTATAACGGTCGTTCTCAAACTTTGCGGGAACTGGGAATTCCCGACAGCGATGATATTGAAGTAGTTAGCAGTTATCTAAAAGATCTTCTACCTGATTATTTGAATGTTTTGAATAACGCTCCATATTTAATCGAGGATCAAAATCGTATCTTTGTTCACGCTGGAATTAATTGGTATCTTTCCGATTACAAAAAGACGACCCGAGAAGATATGGTGTGGTTAAGGCAGGAATATCTTTTTGTTACCAATGTTCCTTTGGGTTTTGCGACACCAGGGCATCCAGTGCCAGCAAAACTAATTCATCAAAATCAAACAGACAAGGTTATTTTCACTGGACACACACCTGCATCTTTAATCACTGGAGATGCGGCTGGTTTTCCTGCAAAATTGGAAAGTGTCCGTTATGGCCTTCCTAGATACGTAATCGATGGTGGTTCACATGGAACGCCAAATGCCGGTTTAAACGTGGTGATTGTCGACGCTGACGGCAGCATTATCCGAACTGAAAAATTATTTGGCTAATCATAGCTCCATAAGTTAGAAACGGTATAAAAGCCGTTTTCTTATTACCCGAAAATAACGAATAAGCAATCGTTGCAATGCAAGCTAGGATTACTGCAAGTAAAAAGTAGTGAACACTTAGCATTGATAAAAGTACCAACAATACCGGGATATCACCTTCGCCTAATTGCGCCGTGAGAATAACTGAAAAATATAAAAAGATGAACAGACTTACTAAAAATACAGGTGAGACATCTCTTAAATTTTCCAAAAATAAAAACGGTAACGGCAATAAAATCCACGAACTGCTTGTTTGATTAAAACTGTCTTCCTCGCTACAAAACAACAACAAGATGAAAACTAATAGCACGCGATAATCATCAACCGTCAAAAATAACATTCCATAAGCAAATTCGATGATTGGATATTTGATTGCAATTCTCTGATGACAAATGGCGCATCTCCCGAAAGACATTAGCCAACCAAACACTGGTACTAATGAGATTGGTGCAATTGGCTGCCGGCAGTTGTCACAATACGAAAACCCACTTAAAGAAAGTCGTAAGTTTAGACGGTATGCCAAACACAATGTTGCAGAGGCCAAACTGGCACCTAAAATAAATAAAAATATTCTCATACTTATTAATACGTAAAGCAGTCCGAGGAACGACAAAATAGGAGTTACTTACAAAATGTAAGCGCTTTTATACCCTTGTATAATTATTTTGATGAGTGATAAAAAAATTGAAATAAGAGGCGCCCGCGCCAACAATTTAAAAAATGTAGATGTCGATATTCCAAAGAATTCGCTTACTGTTATGACCGGTCTTTCTGGCTCTGGTAAGTCTTCTTTGGCTTTCGACACGTTATATGCTGAAGGACAACGTCGTTATGTTGAAAGTCTTTCAGCTTACGCACGCCAATTCTTAGGACAAATGGAAAAACCTGATGTTGATTCTATTGATGGATTGTCACCAGCTATTTCTATTGACCAAAAAACTACCAACAATAATCCACGTTCAACGGTTGGAACGGTTACTGAAATTAACGATTATATGCGTTTATTGTTTGCCCGCATTGGAAAACCAGAGCAAACTGGCGATGTTGAAGTCTTACCAACGGTCGACCAAATCGTTGAAAAGATTATGGCTTTTGGAGAAAAAACACGTCTCCAAATTTTCGCCCCAATTGTCCAACACCAAGCTGGAACTCATAAAACAGCCCTTGAAAATGCCAAGAAACTAGGATATGTTCGTGTCCGAATTGATGGTGAAGTTCAAGAATTTGAAGAAATGGAAACACTTGAACTCGACCGCGAATCATTCCACGATATCGAAATCATGATCGATCGTGTTGTCATCAATGATGAATCTCGTTCACGTATTTTTGATGCCGTTGAAGCCGCGGGCAAATTAGCCGACGGTATGGTTTATGTCGAAGTGCTTGGCGACAAAATCTATAAGTTTTCCGATCACTATACGGGTGCCTTAAAAGATTTCAAAGTAGGCCGTCTAGAACCAAGATTGTTTTCATTCAATGCTCCACTTGGTGCCTGTGAAGTGTGTCAAGGATTGGGTGTTTTGCGTGAAGTTGATTTGGATCTATTGATTCCTGATGATTCTCTCACCATTCGTCAAGGCGTAATTGCCGCTTTCAATTCAACAAGCAACACTTATTATCTAGATATGCTTGTTCAATTCGCCGAACAAAGCGGAATTGATGTTGATACTCCTTGGAAGAAGTTGCCAAAGCGTCAAAAGGATCTTATTCTTCAAGGTTCAAACAAACCATTCCATTTCCACGCATCATCTGATTTTGGTGGAATCACCGATAAAGATATGGTTTTCGAAGGAGTTGTTCCAAACATCAAGCGTCGTTTTGAAAGCTCTGATTTTGCTCGCGAAACTATGGGTAAGTATATGTCTGAATTGACTTGTTCAGCTTGTGGTGGTTACCGTTTAAATCCAGCTGCACTTTCTGTAAAAATTCGTGGACGCCACATCGGACAAATCAATGAACTTCCTGTTCAAAAAGAAATCGACTGGTTCGATGATTTGAAACTTGAAGACAATGAAGCTGAAATTGCTCAACCAATCGTTAAAGAAATTAAAGATCGGCTTGGATTCTTAAGTTCAGTCGGTCTTAATTACTTAACATTGTCTCGCTCTGCGGGAACTTTGTCGGGTGGTGAAAGTCAGCGTATTCGTCTAGCTACTCAAATCGGTTCAAACCTTTCAGGTGTTCTATATGTTTTAGATGAACCTTCAATCGGGCTTCATCAACGCGATAACGACATGCTTTTAAATTCACTTCGCAAGATGCGCGATTTAGGAAATACGTTAGTTATTGTCGAACACGATGAAGACACTATGAATGCCGCCGACTACTTAATTGATGTCGGTCCCGGAGCTGGAGAACAAGGTGGTCAAATTATTGCCGCCGGAACCCCTGCTCAAGTTCGTAAAAATAGTAAATCAATTACCGGTAAATATTTATCTGGTAAGAAATTTATTCCGGTTCCTGAAAAAAGACGCCAAGGTAACGGTCAATTTGTTGAAATCAAAGGGGCCGCAGCAAACAACCTTAAGAACGTCGATGTTAAGTTCCCATTAGGTGAATTCATCGCCGTTACTGGAGTCAGTGGTTCAGGTAAGTCTTCTCTTGTGAACACTATTCTCAAACGCGCTCTTAAACAAAAGCTTAATAACAATTCTGAAAAGCCTGGTAAATATGAAAGTATTTCAGGATACGAGGGAATTGAAAAGATTGTTGACATCGACCAACAACCGATAGGACGTACGCCTAGATCTAACCCAGCTACTTATACTGGTGTTTTCGATGATATTCGCGATTTGTTTGCTCAAACCAACGAAGCTAAAATGCGCGGATATAAAAAAGGCCGTTTTAGCTTTAATACCCGCGGTGGCCGCTGTGAAAACTGTCAAGGTGATGGTGTGATCAAAATTGAAATGAACTTCCTTCCAGACGTTTATGTTACTTGTGATGTTTGTGGTGGAACCCGTTACAACTCTGAAACCCTTGAAGTTACATACCGCGACAAGAACATTTCTGAAGTTTTGAATATGACTGTCCAAGATGCCTTGAAGTTCTTCGAACCAATTCCAAAGATTGCTCGTAAGTTGCAAACTATTTCTGATGTTGGTTTGGATTATGTCCGTTTAGGACAATCCGCAACCACTTTATCTGGTGGAGAAGCTCAACGTATGAAATTAGCCTCAGAGTTGCATCGCCTGCAATCAGGTAAGAACTTCTATATTCTCGATGAACCAACTACCGGTCTTCACGTCGATGATATTTCTCGTTTGTTAGACGTTCTACAACGTCTTGTTGAAGCCGGCAATACCGTATTGGTTATCGAACACAACCTAGATGTTATTAAGACAGCCGATTGGATTATCGATATGGGACCTGAAGGAGGTGAAGGTGGTGGAACAGTTATCGCCGAAGGAACTCCCGAAGAAATTATTGAAGTCCCTGAATCGTATACTGGCCAATATCTAAAAACCATCATGGAACGCGATATCGCACGTGCCAATGGGTTAAAAGTTTAAAATTTCTAATCATCTCCTGTGAAAGGGGGTGATTTTTTAATTAAATTCGTTCTCTACGAACGGGACCATAATGCCTTTACTTGAGACTGGTAGGAAGTATAGAAAAAGCTTATGCAACAACCATTTGCCTTGACTTTTGCTGCTTAATTTTGAGCGCTTTACTACATAGTAAAGCAGTTATTTTGTTGACAAAACAAAAAATACCTGCTTTACTACATAGTAAAGCAGTTATTTTGTTGACAAAACAAAAAATACCTGCGAAAAATTTTAGGAGCATTTATGAGTGACGAGTCAAGAGGAGTGAGAATATCCTTTTCTGCGGTTAAAAATTGGGAAGAAGGCAAGTTACCTTATTCTGAAGAAGTTGTTGAATTTACTTGGTATAAAGGTTTGAGTTGGCAACAGAAACAAAAATCTTCAATCTCGATGCGAGAATCAATTGTTTTAAAAAAACCAGACGCGAAGGTTTTAGAGATATCGACAAAATCCGATAACTACGAATTTGCGCAGAAACTTAGTGCTATGAATTTGAAGGTTGATGGTCAAACATTAGAAAATGTCTTTCAATCCGGAAAGGTGTTTGATGAGAAGAGAGGGCCAAATCTTGATTTATTAAAAACGTCACCTCAAAAAGCGAAACAGTTCAACAGAGGTTTAAATCCACATTTGAAGTATTTTCAATATAAAAATAAGAAATTTCCATTAGAACCTAAAACGATATTTTACGACTACTTGTATCTTAAGGCCCTTGTTCAAAATTCTAATATTGCAGAAAAATTGCTCGATTACGACGCGTTTACCGACATTGAGTTTAACCAAAAAATCGCTTACGATACAGTTAAAGGCCCATTCAATTCTCAGGCTCGAAGCGCCGCGATTTACGTTACTCTTCGAAAGGCGAAAATAACACCTAATGAAATACTCGACTTAATTAACTCTTCTACTGATCTGCAAAAATTATATCCAGCAAAAAAAGAAGTTTCGGCAATTGAAAAACCTGACGTTCAATTGGGGTTGTTTTCGTGAAAACCTCTGACCAAAGAAAGGCAGACCTCATTTTCTTAAGAGGCAGGGGCGTTGAACACTTTCTGCATTTTTCTCCCCTTGAAAATTTGACGTCCATTCTCGAGAACGGTTTGAAACCAAGGCACGATTTAAAAGAGAATGAATTCGTTCCAACTGATGAAGACAGATACGATGGGATTAACCATTTAAATTTGTCGATTCAAGTTCCAAACCGGACGATGCTTTACCAGAAAAAAGATGGACAATCTAAGTTGAATGTTCAGGGTTGGGTGATGATAGCAATAGATTTGAATATTTTAACGAATGAAACAATGGATTACCAGTTTATTTTTCGAAATGGCGCATCTAATAATTCCGAGAAAGATGTCAGCGTCCAAAAACTTTTTGGCGGAGATAGAGATAGACTTGATGATTCATGGCCAACCGATAATCAATCAGAAATCTGGATTGAGGGT
>JAISIV010000034.1 GCA_031261865.1 Lactobacillaceae bacterium
TGCTTCATACGGTTACATGAACTCGAATAACCGTTGGGGTTATACAAATAATTCATTCATTGCTACTCCAAACGGCCCAGTTGCTGGGAATGCATTCTATCCTGGAACGCCAAATTTGAATGATCAAGGTCAAATTTCTTCTATTGATTATCAAGGTGTAAATTACACTCCTGACAACAACGGAATGTTCCATGATGCAAATGGAAATCCATTACCAACATATACTGCACCTAGCCAAGCTAAAGCGGAAGGTACGAATGCTGGAAATGGAGCAGCAACTTTGCCGAATACTGGTATGCGTGATGAACAAGCAATTGGATATCTTGGAATGACCAGTGCATTCTTAGGATTGACACTATTACTTGCTGCAAAGCGTCGAAAAAATAAAAAGGGTTAACCCATCGTGGTGTGGTTAGCCACCATTTCTTAAATTCCTTAAACAAAAGAAATTAGTTACTCTCTCTTAAAAATAACTCGTTGCCGACTACGCAGTGTCGGGTACATAAAGTAAATTCCAGCTTATCCTGCTGGTTTTTTAATAGAAAGGGATCTAAATGCTAGGTGGATAAAACTCAAAATTCATAACATGAAGTTTGTATTAAATTTGAACTTAAATTGATTAAAAGTTTGAACATAATGTGAAGAATATTGATTTTAAGTAAGAATTGAACTAACTTAATTAGAGAAAAAGAGGATCCGTTTGGGAGATAAAAAATGAAATTTGAGAAGAACTTAGTTAAAGAGCACAAAAAGATGTATAAGTCAGGAAAGAACTGGTTGGTTGCCGGACTGACTTTATTTGCAGTTGCTGCAGCAGAGATTGTAGATAGTTCAAATGTCGACAGTGTTTTTGGTGGAGTTACTGCCAATGCCGATGAGGTAACGACAACTAATTCTAATGCTGTTGCTGATGCAACGGGGAATAGTATCGTAACCGATTCTCAGACACCATCTTCAGAATCAACGAATTCTAATACGGATTCTCAAGCCACTGCTGAGGGTGAAACAGCAACTTCTTCGACTAAGACAACTGTTTCAACTGAAAACGCTGGGACCGTTTCGACTTCAAGTATCTCCACAGAAACTAAAACCCAAACTCAATCCGATTCTGAATTAAATCAAACAACCACAAATGTTTCGAGAGCGGACACAGATTCTCAAGTTCCTTTGGCTAATGCACAAACCGCCACAACAAACACTGATTCAACTTCTGTTTTGCAGCAGATTTTGGCTGTTTTGCCACCTAAGTATAAAGTCTCAACTGATGATGTCACAAAAAAAATTAGTATCGCCGTAGCGGCTGGATCGGCCCCTGAAACAAACGATTTGAATCCACTTCAAACTTGGGCAAACGAGAACGGCTATGTTATTGATTTAACTGCTGTTTTGGCTGATTCACTTCCTACAGTCAATCAGACCGTCACCCCACTTTCAAGTGATGCAAGCGCGCCAAGTATTACTTTTAAAGATGTTTATGCAACTGTTGGTAAAACCACCGCTTCCGGCACAGCTGACGTCAGTGGATATGCTTTAGATGCAACGGACGGATATCACGTTGACCTCTCCGCTTCTAAATTAACCGGATTGACGATTGCAAAAAACACCCAGCGTCTAAATTCGTACTTACTTATCCCTGTTTCTGGTGCAACCGAAATGTCTGCCGATATCGTTTGGGTTGCTAATTCATACGTGGCTGATTTTGGAGCAAGTGCTGATTGGAGAAATGTTTCACCAAACAACAGCGTCTGGGAAACACCGACCGTGACTTCAAAATACGGAACGGCAACTTTAGTCCCTAATGTCGGGTCACAAAAATTTCAAGTCAAAGCTCAGTATGGTGACACAATCACTGTTACAATTAAGCCGGTTTCCGGATACGACATCTCAGGAATTCAAAATAAATCGGCTTCAGTTACCGGAGGATGGATTCTTACAGGTAGCGTTGGATCAGAAACTTATAGTGTTCCGGAAAACTTCACACTTAGTGGAAACGCTGTTTCGGGTTGGACGTATACTTGGCAGTTCGGAAATGTTCCAAATGATGGGATAACTGTTGGAGTACCGTTCTACAGTTGGATTGGTGTTCCGCAACAAATCTCGGTAAAATCAACAGTTAGCAATAATGTCACTCCGTCTAAATGGAATTCCATCACTTTAACTAGCCCAGTTATGAATAGCAAGGCGGATCCGAGCGTCTCGGGTGCCGCCATTGCTCAAAGTAGTATGGTAAATGCAACTGGAGATACTGGGGCGGCAATTTTAAATACGACAACAGGAAGAACCGATAATTGGACGATTCCAGCACAACAAGGTTTTACTCTACAGCTTGATGAAACGATTGCAGGTCTTCCAACCGGCTTTTCACTCTCTGAAAACTCCGACGGTAGTTATTCTTTAACCACTGTTGCCGATTCATCAAATAACAAATGGCAAGCAACATCAGAACCCACTTCGACTCAACAATCAATAAATTTAGTTTGGTCTGCTGACGCCCAAAAAATAAATCTCCAATTTGTAGACAGCGCTGACGGTTCAAACGTCGGCACGCCTATTGAAGAAGACGGTCTAACTGGACAAGCATACGATTTCTCGAATGTCACAATCCCTGCAAACTATGTCTTAGTATCTGGACAAACTTTAACTGGAACTTATCCAACTGATGGAACGGTTCCAACTGTTAAAGTACTTTTGAGTCACGCTACTAAAACCACCACAGATAAAACCACATATGCAATTAATTTCTCGGGTGCCGGAACTAAAACACCAGCTACTGTTACTCAAGACGTTAACTGGACAATCGTGACCGACTTAGTAACCAATAAAAGTACTTACAATGCCGACGTTACTTCGGTTGATTTAACGACTCCAAAAGTTACGGGATATCATACGGATGGTGCGGAAATAAGTTATACCTTTACCAAAGACATGGATTCCATGCAATCAAGTCTAAGTAAGGATGTAGTCTATACCCCAGATTTCCAGCAAGTTGCTGTCTCATTTGTCGACGATACTGATTCAACCTTAACTATTCCATCGCAAACCGTAAATGGAGTCACTGACGGTACATACGATTTGTCGATCCTAACTTTACCAGCCGGCTACAAGTTCGCCACAACTGGTAATGCTTATGCCGGTAGTTTTGATGACACTTCTAACGGAACTACGACAACTGATTCAGCGCCTCAAAAGGTAACTTTGCATTTGATCCACGATACGAATACATCGACTACTACTACAAACTACGATGTCAATTATCAAGGCGCAGGCAAGCTCACCCCAGCCAAAGTTTTGAATCCAGTTACCTGGGATGTCGTCACCGATTTGGTAACCAATAAATCAACCTACACTCCTCGAACAGCTGAAATAAAAGTTGTGGTACCAGCACTAAAGGGATATCAAACAGAGCAAAAAGCTTCAACAATTAATTTGGCTGAAACGGATACTGCGCCAACCGACGGTCCAGTGGTTATCACGTATACGGCAATTGAAAATCCTTATACAGCAACATTCCAGACTAATACTGGAAAAGATTTGTCGACTAAACAGCAAGTTCTTGATTGGACAAAAACCGCTGATCTCTCATTCTTAACTGGCGAAAACGTCGTCTTTACTGCTGACAATTCCCCTAAGATTGACGGTTATACTTTTGTTTCTGCTGTAGCAACTCCAGCAGTTGCTGACGGCGATGCTGGCACGATTGCATTCACGTATTCTGCCGACAAACAGAGCCTCACTTTAACTAGTACGATGGAGTCGAACACTTCAGTTCCTGCACCAACTTGGCCAACGGCAACCGTTCAAATCTTAAATCCACTTGATAGCACAACTGCGGCGCCAATGTTGAATTCCGGTAATGTGAAAAATCAACAAATCGAAGGCCTTTCTGGTTATCAAGTCATTATCAAAATCCCAATTATCGATGGTTATGAGATTGTGTCTTCAAAACTTCCCGATTCTTCATTCACGTTGGCAGGGGATTCGAAAACCGGCTACACGATTACAGGAAACTTTGACGAATCTCAATTCACGACTTATGACACTGTCCCTCAAACTATTTCCCTGACTTGGGATGGTGTAGCAACTAAGTATACGGCAAAATTTGTTGACGAAAACGGGGTAGATTTAACAAGTAAGGTTTCTGACTGGAATGCTAATCTGGAATTCAAAACTGGAACCGATATTCCGGCCCAATTCACCACAAGTAATTTGCCAGTAATAGATGGCTATCATTTTACAAAAACTACTGTCTCAGGTACTGAGATTACTTTTGAATATGCCCTCGACACACAAAAAGCTGTCGTTACTTTTGTCGATGACGATTTAGATGGTAAGCAAGTCGGAACCGCGCTTAATTTGTCTGGTAAAACCGGCACAGATATTGATTTTTCAACGGTGAAAATTCCTGCAAACTACACTTTAGTCGGAACTTTGCCTACAGGGACCTACGATTCAAAAACAAGTGTTGATCAAGAGTTTACAGTTCACCTTGCCCACGAGCACAAAGCTTCCACAACTACCTCCAATTTTGTAGTCAGCTATATAGGAACCGGCAGCGTCAAAGTTCCGAATGGTACTAAACTAATTTCTTGGAATGTTGATACTGATTTGGTGACAAATGAGGCTACTTACACACCAACTTCAACTTCTGTATCAGTAGATAGCCCAACCGTCGTTGGTTACACGCCTGAAAAAGCGACAGCCACTGCTGATTTGATGGTGCAGACTCTGAAGCCAGCCGATATTTCTCAGACAGTTAATTACATTGCGAATAAAAATCCTTACACGACAAAATTTGTTGATGAAAAAGGCAACACTTTAACCCCTGCAACAAATACGATTGCTACTGAATTCGATACTGGAACTGATGTGACTGCTAAAATCACGGCAGCAACGGCTCCTAAAATTAATGGATACCATTTTGTGTCAGTTAGTGCCGACCCACAAATTGCCGGCTTAACTGAAAATTCCGCAAACACAATTACTGTCACCTATGCTCAAAATCTCCAGGTTGTAAATATCGACTCACAAATGGCTACGGACAACAAAAGTCCTGAAATCAAAAACTGGCCAAAATTTACCTCCGATGATCAAGTAACCGGGAATGTCTTAAAGGGAACTGTTTCAGGACAGACAAATGAAACATTCTCAATTTCAATTCCAGAAGTTAGTGGTTACTGGTTGAATTCTTGGAGCAGTTCGTTTGTACAAGGATTCACGCCTAAAATCAGCCTCACTGGAACTTCAGCTACTGGTTATACGTTGACTTGGCAATTCGATGATTCCAATGTCGATACCACGGGAAACGATGGTTTTGTCCAAGCCATTCATCTAAACTGGGTTGGACTTAATCAACAAATTCAAACAAGTCAAACCTTCGATAGTACTCAAACTGGAGTCGTTGTTCCTGAATTCAACGAAGTTAAAACAGCAGCCCCGTCTCTTTCGGAGATTACTTTTGAAGTTTCGGCAATTCCTGGATTCCATATTGAAAAAAACGATTCGACATTCAAAATGAGTGGAGATGCCCAGACTGGGTACACATTTACCGGCGTGGCAGATGACAGTTTAATTAGCAATACGACTGTTAATGTGGATCCTGAAATTCAAATGGTTAATATTGTCTGGGCAGCAGATGAACAGGTTGTAAATGTGAAATCCGATTTAGATGAAACCTCTAAAACAGCTAATAGCGTTTCTCCAAAATTCTCGACGACCGAAAAGGGCCTTTCTACTACTAGCGCAACTATTTCAATTCCCGCTCAAACGGGATACAAGTTAAACACAGAAGAATCACAACTTGGTGGCTTCGAATTATCTGGAGATTCACAAACTGGTTACACATTAACTGGTGAATTCGATACATCTACCGATGATCAAAATATCCTTCTTGCTTGGACCGCATTGCCATCTAATGCTCAACTTGTAGTCGATACTACTGGATTAAATCAGATGGTAGTGGACAAGTTTAATGTCAAACCAGAATATGTAGTTGACGGAGTTTTCGGTTCCCCAATCAATTTCTCTGATGCAAACTTAGACATTCCTGGATATAAGCTCACGATTACAGATGCTCAAGGTAAAACTTATAGTTCATTAGCTGACGCATTAAAAGCCCACCCAACTTTTGTTTTGGCCAACACGACCGCATTATCGCGAGATGTCCAATATGCTACTGTTTTGACGACAAGTTATGAGGATATTGAAGCACCAAAAATAACTTCAACTTCCAAAAATCTCGATTATAAAGTGGGTGACAATAAACCAGAATTATCTGAATTAGTTAGCTCGCTTGGATTATCGATCTCTGATAATTCACTTATTACTTATGATTTAGATCAAGAAACCGTTGAAGATTGGTCACAACCAGTGGCTATCGAGTTTGAAGATTATTCTGTGAAATTCGATTTGTCCGCGGTTGATTGGAGTAAGGCTGGCGTTTATCAAGCTACAGTGACTGCAACCGACGTTGCTGGGAATTCAACTGAGCTCAAGTTCACCGTTACTGTTTCTGATAAGCCGGTTGTTCCAACGCCAACACCGGAACCACAACCTGTTACTCCTAAGCCTGCGCCTAAACCGGTTGTTAAAAAACCCGTTGTAAAGAAACCTACCGTTAAACCAGTGGTTGAAACACCTGCTCCGCAACCAGCCAAGGCCGCTAACGTCGTTTCGAAACCAGAACCGAAAACATTACCAAATACAGGTATGACTAATGAAAGTCGTATTTCTGATATTGGTATCGGTTTTGGATTTGCTGGAATAATAGCAGCCGTTAAAAAACGTAAGAAAAAGAATTAAAGCGAAAATCGCTCTCACGTAAATGAGAGCGATTTTTACATTCCAATATCTTTTTGAATCAATCCAGCAATTTTAGATTCTATTTCTTCGTTCCAAGTCATTAATGCATAAGAGGTTGGATACATGTCACCGTCATCAATTTGTGCTGCATCGTCGAAACCTAAAGTATTAATCCTAGATTGGTAGAGACTACCCGCTTTGAAAAAGAGAACAACTTTATTTTCAGGATTCGTATATGCTTGCATCCCGTACCAGGTTTTTGGTATAAGAACTGGTGCAATTCTTTTTATTAAATCATGTAAATGACTAGCAATAAAAGCTTCATCTTCAGTCATTTCGGTCATTCTTTCTAGTACATCCGCTTCAGGGTTTTTCTTTGAGCGACCAGTTTGCTCAGCTCGCAATTCCTCAGCTCTCCTACGCATTGCATCTCGTTCAAATTTGTCAAAGCCTTGTTCTGTCATGGTTTAATTCTAACTTACAATATTAATATGTCAGAAAAATTAGATGGAAAGGCACTAGCTGCCAAAATCAACGAAGAAACAAAAAATATCATTGATCAATTGGAAGATAAACCAACTTTGGCCACTATTTATGATCCTGAAAATTACGGTTCTGAGATGTATGTCAAGATGAAACATAAAAAGGCAAACGAGCTTGGTATTAATACTCTTGAATATCCAATTCAAAGCGGGGCAGACACCTCGGAAGTTTTGGAAATTGTCCGCACGTTAAACAATAATCCTCAAGTCGACGGAATTCTAGTTCAATCCCCATTACCCAATTCGGTTAACGAAACAGAGATTTTTTCAGCCCTTAAACCAAGAAAAGATGTCGACGGTTTGAATTATCAGAATCAGGGACGTCTCTTTGAAAATTTAGGTGATTATATCGAGCCCGCCACTCCTGGCGGTATTTTCAAATTGCTTGATGAATATAAGATTGATTTAGTTGGGAAAGACGTTGTTGTAATGGGTGCTTCTCAATTGTTGGGGCGTCCAACGGCGTTGATGTTTTTGAATCGAGGCGCGACAGTTACTATTGTCCACTCTAAAACGAGAAAAGAAGTATTAATTGATTTGCTTTCGAAAGCAGATGTTGTTTCCGTGGGTATTGGGCAAGCTCAATTTGTCCAAGCCGAATGGCTAAAAGATGGAGTAGTTATTATCGATGCCGGCTCCGATAAATTGGATGGTAAAACCGTCGGCGATGTTCATCCAGATGCTTATCAAAAATCGAGTTATTATACTCCTGTTCCTGGGGGTGTTGGTCCGATGACAATTGCAACTTTGTTAAGACACGTTGCTGAAACTAAGGCGAAAGAAAATTAATCATGGAAAATAAGAAAAACGATAGTTATATTTTGCGAATTATCAAAGGAATTATTATTTCGCTGGGATTCGTTTTACCTGGCGTTTCCGGAGGAGTGCTGGCAGCGGTTCTAGGCATTTATGATCGTTTAATTCACTTTATTGCGAATATTCGAAAAGATTTCGTCAAAAACTTCTTATACTTTGTCCCAGTCGGAATTGGTGGAATCTTAGGGATTGGTTTATTTTCAGCCCCGTTAGAGTGGCTCTTAGAACACTACACTCTAATTGTTTTATGGGCTTTTGCTGGAGCGATTATTGGGACAATTCCATCTTTGTGGAGTGATGCCGTTAAAATTTCAAAAAAAAGGGACGCCACAGACATTGCTGTTCTTTTAATCACTTTTATTGGTGGTTTCCTGTTCTTATATTTTCTGCCTAATATCGTTGGAACCCTACAGCCAAATTTTTATACTTTTATTTTGGCGGGCGCTTTGATTGCTTTGGGTGTTTTAGTACCTGGATTAAGTCCATCTAATCTGTTGTTAGTGCTTGGCCTTTATTCACCAATGCTTGCCGGTTTTAAGAAGTTTGATTTAGCTGGTACTTTTTTACCAATAGCTATAGGTGGAGTGTTAGCGATGGTTCTTTTTTCTAAAGCGATGGAGTGGCTCTTAGATAACGCTTATTCCCGTGTTTATCACTTTATTATTGGGATAGTTCTTGCGTCGACAATCATGATCCTAATTCCACCGATTTCTGATTACTCACAACTCACTGGCGTTACAGTAGTTATAAGTTTGCTATTGTTTGGTCTTGGCTTTTGGCTAGGACAATGGATGTCCGAGCTAGAGGGTAAATATAAGTGAACACTTAATGAACGGAGTGAATTTAGTGTGAACTATACACTTTGTGTATAAGTGATGACTTAGTGAGCGAAGCGAACTTAGTCAGAACTTATGCAAAGCCAAGTGAACACTTAATGAACGGAGTGAATTTAGCTTGAACTATACACTTTGTGTATAAGTGACGTCCCTCAACTTGTTGTGGCTGACGGAACTTATCTTCTGCGGGGGACAAGACATTGTAAGCGGGTGCAACGCAAAGTGCTACACGAGTTTTAACCTCAGGACGAAGATACGCTTCTGTCGTCCGCCCTTTAGTATCACTAGTTCACAAAAACCCAGCAAAAACAAGCCGAAAGCGAGATTTGTGGTTAGTGATTACTAAATAAACAAAACAAACGATTTGATCACTATTTAGTCGTTCGAAAAATAATTTATCGGCAGCCTGCCACGGCTGCTTTTTTAATTTTCACAAATATTTCATAAACCCAGTTTGCGAAAATTGATAGGGGGGGTAATATGTAATTGAAGTTTGTACTGTGAAAATTTTATGAATTTTCGCAATTATGGAGGCGCGTTTTGAGAATTAAGTTGTTCAAGTCAGGTAAGTTATGGGTAACGACCGCTGCAATAGGAGTAGTCACTGCAATGGGGAATGAAATCGCAAAGGCTGACACGTTCGATTTGAGTAACCAAATTAACGCTCCAAAAGTAGACGCCAATACGAATCAAGTTAATAAGCAAGTGATTTCCGCGACGTTAGGAATCAATTCCGACGGAAACGACGTTGCCCAAGAATCATCGGCTAACGATTACGTAGTTCTCCAAACAAGACCTACACAAAACGAAACTTCCGCTAAAACTTTTGAAAACAATTCAACCCCAGCAGCTCAGACAGATTCACAAAATGACGGTAATGTCGATTCAAGCGAATCTGTCGATACAAACAGTCTTCTGCCGATAAATTATCAAACAAACGATATTCAAACTCCCACATCAACCTCGATTGATACATATTCTTTGAAATTGTTTTTAGGGACAAACACTCAATATGACACAGATATCCGTGAGGTAGCTAAAACCTTTGATCCTAATTTCTTTACTGATGTGCAAGATTTGCTAAAAAAAGTAGATGAAAATCAAATTTCTCAATCTAACTATAACGATCAATTCTCGGCGTTAAATGTCCGT
Organism: Lactobacillaceae bacterium; assembly: GCA_031261865.1. Classification (GTDB taxonomy): domain Bacteria; phylum Bacillota; class Bacilli; order Lactobacillales; family Lactobacillaceae; genus Oenococcus. The sequence goes on from JAISIV010000034.1 coordinate 10,145, forward strand.
TATGTGGCATTGCGTTCGGAAATTTTGAACCAATACAATGCCATTTTGCAGTCTCGTCTTAAAACAATCCAGACATTCCAGGATTCAGATAAACATGATTACAAAGTTTATAATTCGGATCAAGCCTGGCAAACTCACACGATTTTATCCGATAAGGCAGCTGCTTATAAACAGAAGTTAATCGATATGGGTTACTCCACTCAATCAGAAATAACGACAGGAACGAATAATATGCGGGAAGTCATTTCCGCCATCAATGATTTTAATGATTTTTTCGTCAATGTTGTTACTTTTACTGACAATTCGAAATCATATTCCGTTGAAAATACGCGCGTTGGAGATAATGTTGTTTTGATCGGATTCAAAGGGGACACGTTCACTGTTAACAATCCACTCAGTTCCCATACAACCCAAATTCGTCCGATAAGTTCAACAACTAATGTGACGAACGACCAAGATGCAAACCGAACATCTAATTTATCACAAGCTCCTGATTACTTCAGTAATTTAGACGTCAATATGGGAATCGCGAATTTCAGATCCCCTAGTAATCAATTCTGGTATGAGTTAGGTAACGATGCTTACTCCTCAACTAATTCGTTAACAACTTTAAATCGATACTGGACTGGACATAATTCGGTTCAGGTTAAATATGGAAATTATGCATCGGCTTTGACCAACGTTAAAGCGGAAGTTTTACGAAAAGATAACTTAATTCATATTTCTGGAACTACCGCGAATGCTAAAGATGCTGGCAATAAACTTCAGATATTCGATGTGACGACTGGCAAGGAGGTTCCCGGAGACTTTGTTGTAGGTCAAAATGGAATCATTAATGTAAAGCTTGATAGTGATTCGGGCGTCAGCCTAGGTGATGATTTAAAACTAATCCAGACCTCGATGGTTTATCCGAGCCAAAGTATTGTTTCTATATCGGACACCACAACGAAGGTAGTTATGGAATCGGCTGACACCACTCCTGATTATTCGCAAGTAGCTGATAATGTCAGAAATAATATGATTGGTAGTTCTACAGACACGCAAGCTCAAGCAAGTGGTTTGATTGATGTTGTATTTGTGGACGTTTCAACGGCCCTCAAAGCCCAAGGTTATACCGTAAATCAGGGCCTTTCGATGAGTTCAGATCAGTTAAACCAATTGATTCCAGAGAAAGTTGATCCGATTAATGGCTATGGAATTGTCACTTATAACTTGAGATACGGAACCGATTCTCTTTTCGGTGGAACGTATAACGATCGAATTGTTGATTATCCTTCATATCAAGTAGTTGCCGTTGCGACTGCAAATATGAAAACTGATCCCACTTGGACAGTGGACGATGTTGTTCAGAGAAATAGCACAACAGGTATCTATGAGCCGGTATCGAATTGGCAAGCAGTGCTCCAACATACTTCGATGACTGGAGTTCCAAATGGTTATCAAGTTGTGAAGGCAACGACGAGTCCGGTGGTAACGAAAAATGTTGGCCGTGATTATTTACAGTATGTGGTTTATTTACTTCCTAAAGATGGAGAACAACATCCCATTCAAACTCTTCCTGCTGAAATCTATGCAACGTACACGTCCACCTCAAAAGATGGAATTAAGACAGTAGAAGATGTTAAAAACCCAGCCTGGACCGCGAGTGGTTCAAGTATCGCTAGTTCTAGTGATTGGGGATACAGCATTGGTGGGATACGGCCTGGCGCAACGATACAAGTTAAAGCAACAACAAGATATCTTTCTGGAGTGACAATCAACATTCCAGCCTTTTCGATTACTGCCCCAACTCAAGTAGAACTTGAGCATTTTTTGGATGCTCATCCTTCGTTTGATATTCAGCCGACTAAAGAAGATATCCAAGAGTACCTTTCGTTATTTAAGATGACACCACATGAAGCAACTCTTTCTACTTCAGTAACTTCGCAAACTTATCAATCTGCAGTTATGAATGAACCAGGAGTCATGGATGCTGTTCATGCTTTTTATGATGGCGTTAATAATCAGACATTAACGTTTAGTCAAATTTACGATGCGTCTAAAACTTTAGACACCGTTGTAGGTCAGGCGAATGCCGATAGGCAAGCTGCCACCATTCCAATTCAAAATTTATATAATCAAGTGACATACGCATCTTCCAGTACATATGTCTCACCAGCTTTGAAAGATTCTATAACAAGTCTTTACAAGCT
>JAISIV010000131.1 GCA_031261865.1 Lactobacillaceae bacterium
TTTCCAAGACCACCAGCACCGTGAACAGAAACCCATTGACCAGGCTTAGTTTCACCAACTTTTAATGACTTATACATAGTTACACCAGCACAAGTGATTGATGAAGCTTCAACTGGATCAAGAGCATCGGGAACTGGAACAGCATATTTTGCATTAACAACAACTTGTTGAGCCATGGCTCCATCAACTGAGAAACCTGAGTTACGAACTTTACGGCAGAAAGTTTCGTTTCCAGTTACACAGTATTCGCATTGTCCACATGCATCGTAGAACCAAGCGATAGATACGCGATCACCAACTTTAAGATAATCAGATGCACCTTCACCTAATTTTGCAACGCGACCGATTCCTTCGTGACCAATAACACGGCGGAATGAACCATTACGAACACCGATTTCATTAGCATTTCCAAAGTCTCCGTTGGCAACGTGTAAATCTGTATGACAAAGTCCACAGTATTCAACATCAACAAGTGCTTCGCCGAAACCTAAAGTTTTTGGAGTCCAATCAGAAATTAGATCAACATATCCATCGTTTTTTTCTCTTACAACTGCAGCGTACATTTAAATGTCCTCTTCTTTTTAAAATTGAAATAGTTATTGAGAGTTCTTGAATGTGAAAGCGTTTTCAAGCTCTATGATTTCAATAATATATGAGGTTGTGAAAATGTCAACATTGTGATTAGTGAACTAACTTGTGAAGTCTGAACTTGTTACTGAATTTGCTTAAGGTACAAATCAAGGTACGGGGGAACAATAGTTAACTCACCGTAACCATCCTGTTTTACAAGCTTCCATTCGATAAGCCTATTTCTGTAGTTAGACGCATAGCTGCTTGACCAATTAAGTTGTTTTCTTATATCTTGAACTTTCACTCTAGTTCCACCAAGATTGTTTATTGCAATCAACATGTCTCTTGTTTTAGGAGAAACGTCGGTTAAAAACTTACTATAGACATTCTCGAAAAGCTCATTTAAAGCATATCTTTGTGCATCTTCAATTAAAGTGGAACTTAATCCTCCTTTAGTTAAGGTAGACCAGATGAAATAGCCGATTAATTGGTAAAGATAGGGATAACCACGAGTAAATTCAGATAAAACTTTTAACTGATCATCGCTAATTATTTGACCATCAAAAATTTTTCTGTACTCCTCATAGATGCTCTGAACGTTCAAAGGGCGTAATTCAATTTTTTGAGCACGTCTTAAAAAACTCAGTGCCTTGTCATTTATTAGATTCGAAACCGCAGAAGGCAATCCTGCAGCTATCGACATAACAGGCAAATCCTCATTGACAAAAGCAATTTCAGCCCCATAAAAAGTCTTTAAATCGTCATTAATATTTTTAACTTCGTCAATCAATATAACTAGTTGCCAACCTAAATTATCAAACTCCTTCAAAACAAGTTCCATATCGGTTCGATAACTAAAATCAGGATTTTTGAACTTATTATTTACCGACAAATCGATGGCATTAAACAAATTCAACTTCGCTCTAAACTTTCTCTTATTTTTTTCCGGTAACGATTCAATTGCCTTTAAGAACACATCAACAATAAAGCCGCTGGTGGAGTTGACGTAAATAGTTACAACTTTCTCGCCATGATTTGACTTTAGATAATTCTGAATTCTGTGTAGCATCGTTGTTTTGCCGGAACCCCGTAGACTGGAAATAATGACATCTCGCCAATTATCATCATTCCAAAGTAATCCATCTTCGATATTTTCTAAAAAAAAGTCGTTGTCTGAGATGAACGATTGTTCCTTATATTTGAAGTTGGTTGTAAAGGGGTTCCTTTTAGTTTGTTCCATAAAATAATTGTAACTTAATGAACCTTTTTATAACTCGTTATAACTATTTTTTTTTGTGAAACTCTTTATAACTCGTTATAACTTCAGTAATAAAAAAAAACTTCGTCACTTGGACGAAGTTTCAGTTCGATTAAATTTTAGTTAGAACGTTTAGGAAAGCCGTGTGAGCTTTGTCGTAATCGTCGATCTTGTCGCCGAACTGAGAATTAAAGCCTTCTAAACCACCAGCCACAAAGGCGTATTCATATTGGTATACATCCTCATAGGCGTTTGTGAATTCGTCCCACAGTTCAGGCTTCTCAGTTTCTAAATAAGCTTGAATTAATCGAGCATCAGAATATCCTAGTTCGAATTGTACTGCCCATTGGCGAATGAAATCGTGTTGAGCCTTAATGTGCAAAAAATGATGTTCGGTATTCCATTGAAGACGTTCTACTGATTTAGCGACTGTTTTAGTCATTTGCATTGATTTTCTCCACTAGAGCAGTTAAACCACTTTGCAAGTAATCAGAAGTACCACGATTGTTGATAATTCCATTGTCATCAAACAAAGTAGCGGTGTTTCCGATGTACATTTCAGGTTGTTGAACAACTGGCATATTCAAAAAGACGAGTGACTGTCTAATAGTATGGTTGGCCAATGATCCTCCCATAGCCCCTGGAGTTGAAGTAATAATTAATGCAGGTTTACCATCCCACATATTGTGTCCATAAGGACGACTAGCAACATCCAAAGCGTTTTTTAAAACAGCTGGAATACTACGGTTGTATTCTGGGCTGACAAATACAAATCCATCAAAACCAGCAACTTCATTTCTCAAACGTTCCCAACTAGCTGGAACATTATCACCTTCGTCAAGATCTTCGTTATAGATAGGAAGATCTGAAATATCAACGAGGGCCGTTTCGATGCTTGTAGGAGCATCTTTCATCATATTTTTTGCAATTTTTAGATTGCTTGAATCCTTACGTAAACTACCAACTACAAAACCAATTTTAGTCATCATTAACCTCTTTTCTTTCACATTTAATTTTAATCGGTTTACCTTAAATCAAGACTAAATTTCAATCAATTCATTAGGTGACAAAAACAAACTCGCCATTAGAATACCGGTTAGTTTAGAAGGGGTCTCTGGTTTAGTTTTGTCCAACCAGTGCCTAATAATATTCAACAAATTATTAATTACGATTTCCTTGGAATAATCTTGCGGGATGACGCTTGAAAATTTAGCGCCGGTTTCTTTCATTCTTGAAGTAAACAGATCATCGACCATATCTCTAATACGGTTGAAAAATAATGGGTCCCCTTTTTCAGAAAAAAGGGATTGGATTGTCTCGCGCTGGACGTAAACATAATCTAACGACTGTAGGAAAATGCGATAAGGAACGTCTCTTTGATCTTTATCAGCAGCTAGTAATAGTGTTTCTTCCAAATTGTCATTAATTATCTTTTCGATATTGAAATAAATCTCGTCTTCAATTTTCAAAAGTAAATCAAATTTATCAAGATAGTGAACATAGAAAGTTCCTCTCGATACACCAGCAGTCCTGGTGACATCAGCTACGGTAATCGCGTTGAATCCCTTTTGATCGATTAATTGAATAAATGCGTTTTTAATATTGGTAGTCGTGAGCTGATTTTGCTCTTCGTGTTTCATTTAATGACCTCATTTTTTATTGAACACTGTGTTCAAAATTGTATATTGCATTAGTAGTTCTAACGAATACAATTTAATACAGATTAAAAAAATATTCAACAAGGTGTTCAATAAAATGTTAAAAGCTGAGTGGAAATGGTTACTGAATAATAAGTTTTATATGTTGGTGTTGTTAGCAATAACAATCATCCCGTCTTTATATGCGGTTACTTTTTTAAGTTCGATGTGGGATCCATATGGCGAAGTTAAAGACTTACCGGTGGCAATCGTAAATAAAGATGTTCCGGCAAATTTTAATGGTCAAACTATTAGCGCTGGAAAAGATGTCGTTAGTGGCTTAAAAAAAACTAAAGCTCTTGATTTTCATTTTGTGAATTCAAGTGAAGCGTCTAAAGGTTTAAAAGACGGCAAGTACTACATGGTTTTAACTTTGCCAAAAAACTTTAGCCAAAATGCCACAACTGTATTAAGTAATAATCCTCAAAAAATGGAACTTAAGTATGACACTTCTTCTGGTCACAGTTTTATTGCAGGTAAATTATCGGCCTCGGCTGCTGAAAAAATTAAAGAGACGGTTTCGGCTGAAGTAATTAATGCCTATGCCAAAAACACCTTTAGTCAATTGACTGAAATTGGTTCTGGTATGTCAACGGCCGCAAGTGCCAATAATAAGTTGGCTAACGGAGTCAATCAGATTAATGATGGTTCTACGAAATTATTTAACGGTTTAAATACTTTAGATAGTGGGACGCATACTTTAAACTCAGGTCTTTCTACTTTTGATACTGGTTTGAATCAATACTTTACAGGTGTTAATAGTGCTTACGTAGGATCCACACAACTAGTATCCGGTGCCGAAACCTTAGCTACTGGAATTAGCAAATACACTACAGGGGTCAATAGCGCTTATAACGGAAGTGCCCAATTACAAAAAGGGATTGACCAATTAAATGACGGCTTAACAAAAATGGATGCCGTAAATAAAATAGAGAATGTACGGGGTCAATTAAAGTCAATTAAAACAAACCTCGACCAAATAAAGTCTCAGCTCCCCTCTCAAAGCGATTATGAAACCCAAATTACTGATTTAGAAACCCAGATTAAATCTGTGCAGACATTAATCACGACATTCCAAACTAACCAAAAAACATTATTAAGTGCCGTTGACACACAAGTAAGTAATACGGCCGACCAACTTGGTTTAACGGATGCTCAAAAGACAGCCCTTAAAAATTCGATTGCCCAAGCAACAAATGACCCCGAAATTCAAAAGCAGGCCACAACTTTAGCAACTCAACTTTCGACTTTGAATCAAACCTTAATCCCGGTTTTAGATAAATTAAAAACCGTTCAAATTTCTCAAGCCCTTGATTACGGGTATCTCGATGGACAATTATTACAACTAGAACAAATCCCACTAGGCGTTCAAAAGTTAGCTGCCGGCTCGAAAACGTTAACTGATGGGCTGTACCAATTGAATCAAAACTCACCTGCATTAGTAACTGGCAGTCAAAAGTTATCTCAAGGGGCGTCATCATTGAACTCTGGATTGTCGACTTTAGATACCTCTTCTTCTAAATTGACTGGTGGGGTGAATAGTTTAAAAACTGGTGCCGGCCAATTAGCAAATGGAACTGAGCAATTAAGCGATGGTGCAAAAGCAATCGGACCCGCTTTAACTCAAGTCTACGAAGGTAATAAAACCTTAGCCCAAAAAATGCAAGACGCATCAAATCAAATTTCTCTGGTGCCAGTTGGAAATAAATTGTATGGACAATTCTCTGATCCAGTTATTCTAAAAGCCACCGAAAAAGATAAGGTCGCAAATAACGGAACCGGGATGGCTCCATACATGATGTCGGCAGCATTATTTGTCGGCATGATGGTTTACAACTTATTGATTGAAACTTTCAAACCTCGTAAAAAAATTGACTCTACTATGGAGTGGATTTTCTCCAAGCTATTTATCATGGTCGTAACCAGTGTAGTTTCTTCGACTGTCCTTTATGGATTAAGTATTGAAGTCCTCGGGCTAAAACCAGCTAACGGATTAGAGACATACTTATTCTTAATAATTGTTGGATTAAGTTTTTCTAGTTTAATTACGATGTTCAATATGTACTTCGGCGAAGTCGGCGCCTTTATTTCATTGGTGCTCTTGGTCCTACAATTAAGCGGATCTGCTGGAACGTATCCAATTCAGTTATCTAGTCCTATTTTCAAAGCCCTTCACGATTTCTTGCCTATGACTTATTCAGTCCATGGTTTACGTGAAACTCTAATGATTGGCGGCTCAATCAATAATGACGTTTTGATCCTCAATGGAATATTCGCCTTTTCGATGATTTTAATTATTGTTTACTTCATCTCTCAACGTTCAAAAATGGATTCGCTAGATATAAAGTTTCTAGAAGCGTAGTGTTAAGCATTACGCTTTTTTTGTGTTTCAACAATCGCCCACTTTATTTGATCAGCTAAGTCAATATTGTCGGTTTGTCTAAAAATAGTTTCGACATCAGTAGCTTCTTGGACACCAGAAACATCCCCTCGGGCGATTTTAACCAATCCTTTAGACATTCTTACAACTAAAATTATCCACATTGTTTCGACATTAGCTGAAAATTCTTGTTCCATTTCCAAGATTAATTTTTCGGCGTAGTCTAATTTTCCATCATCAATAAATTTATAAATTTTATTGCCAAATAATTGGGATTTGATGTTGGTATACTCATCCAAGTATCGATATTTTTTTAAAGTCTCCCAAGCCGTTTTAAATAAAGAATCTTCCGATCTTTCAAGAAAGAAAATCGTACTTGCGTAAAGACCAATGTCGCTAAATGTCCAACTTTCGTTTTCAAAAAGATAATTTCGGAGCAATTCTCGAGCTTCGGTTATTTTCTCTATTTGACTAGGAGTAGCATCCTTTATCATGGCAGCAAATACCGCCATAATTTGGGCCCAGCGTAAGCGGCTTTTTAAATCCGTTCTGTCCTCAATTAGTTTGGCGGCCATCCAATGATGTTTAGCATCCGAATCATCCTGGCGGTACTTGAGGTCTTTTAGATAGTCATCGGTTTGATCTTGATGATAGTCGTTATGAATATACAAAAATTCTTCAATCGTGATTCCCAGTTGGGAGATAATTTTCAACATTGAAGCAAACTTAATATCGTTTTTGCCTGCCTCGAAATCGATGGCAAAGGATTTGCTGATGATATCTCCATAAAGTTCTTTTTGAGAGACCGACTTTGAAAGGCGGATTTTTTTAATTGTTGGGCCGAAAGGTTTGTCCATAGAAAGATTATAAGTCCGAAATATCGGACCAAATTCTAAATGCTGTCGCACCCGCATATATTTATGACATGAACATTTTTTTAAAGAACAAATTATTTAGGCGTTACGCCTCAATCGACTGGATTAGTACCTTCGGGGACGCATTCTTTTATTTGGCATTAATCACTTACGCCACCCATTTGGCTAATCCTGGTTTAGGAGTGTTAATCGTATCGATTTCGGAAATTTTCCCGAGAGTGCTAGTTTTAATTACTGGAGCATTGGCCGACGAATCCGAAAATCGAGTTTTAAATTACTTAAGGTCAGGAGTTGCTAGAGGAATTATTTATACGGTTGTCGGATTCGTTTTGTTAGGACAACCTTCATACATCGGATTGGTAATCGTCGCCATCTTAAACGTTGTCAGCGACTTAACTGGAAGCTTCGTGCATGCTGGATTAGCGGCATTTATTAAATTTATCGTGCCGGAAGACGATATGGAAGAAGCCATGGGATTCGATCAGTCGATATCAACGATGACTAATTTATTGGGCAACTTTGCTGGAAGTGCGATGCTTGGTCTATTCAGTTATTCAGCTTTAGCATGGGTCAATGCTGGTAGTTTCTTTTTAGTTGCAATCTTAGTGAGATTAATTTTCAAGCCACTTCAAGAAGTTGAAGCAAAATTAGAAAAGAGTGAGAAAAGTGAAAATATCAAGCAACTGATCTCTGGCATTTGGAAAACGATGATTGAATTATTGAAGATGAAAATGCTTCGACCACTGTTAATTCTTATAGTGACAATCAACTCACTTGGTATGGGGATTGGTTCAATCCTAGCAATCGTATTAGCAAGAAATCCAAGTCAGCAATTTCATTCGATTGCTTGGACAATATCAATTTTTGAAGCCGTTCAGGTTGTCTTTGGAATTAGTGGAAATATAATTGGACCAATGTTCTTGAAAAAAGTTTCGAACAGAGCTGCCGGTTTATTAATTATTTTTGGTCTTGGTGTTTTCTTTGGATCATTAGTTTTTGTCAAAGTCTGGCCTTCTCTCATTGGTTTATCTCTATCGACTTTCTTTGTTGGGTTAATCAGCCCAAGGTTTTCTGCCATGATTACTAAGATGATTCCGACCGCTAAAATGGGAACGGTCGTTGCCGGTATGACAACAATCCAGCTATTAATCCCATCTCTAGTATCGTTGGTTACTTTAAGTGCGTTATCTGCTTTTGGAATCTCTGTTACAAGTATTGGAGTTCTAGTATTCATCGCTACCGGAATCATTTATTTCTCAATTGATAAATCTTTAGATAAAGTTGAGTGAATTTTGAACCCGAAAAAAATTAAGACAAGCGTTTTTGTAAACTTGTCTTGTTTTTTTTTTTTTTTGTAAAGTGAAACTACTTCGTTGCAATTAAACGAAGAATTATTTTTTAAAAAGGGGTGGTTATATGATTATTTGGAGAGGTAAAGGACCACTGGTGTTGCTAGCAGTTTTGGTTGGAGCATTAGTTGGTGGAATCTTCCAAGGTTTTCTTGGAATGCATGGAATAGGACGGACAGTAGCTACGGCAATCGGCGTAGTAGCCGCGACAGCTGCTAACTGGTATTTTTCAGAGCACTGGATTTCTAAAGAAGTAAGAACTATGGTTGACCAAAAAACAGGTCAAAGTTTCGAATATCGTGATCGTTCATCACTATTCTTTATTCCAAACAAATACTGGACATATATCATTTTCTTTATCGGTCTTTCCGTTATTGGAATTGTGGCTAGCGCTAAATAAATTCAAATGGCCAAGTCAATAAGACTTGGCCATTTTTGATATCTATTAAATACGATGCTGTTTTTCAGATTGTCTCCAAATACTCGCCTACATATGGGCTCATCATTGATAAATAACCATATGTTTTTGAAGCAACCACACCAGATTCAAGTAGTATGTTTCTATATTTAGACATATACGAGCTGCTCCAACCGAAATGGTCTCTTATTTGTTTGACCTTGATTTCAGGTAAGTTTTCTTCTTCCATGTATTCAACCAGCAATTTAATGTTTTCACTTTTACTTTTCAGCACCCTTGAATAAACATTTTTGAACAATGTCGATTTGGCGAAGTTAATAGCTTGGTCGACAGTTTGAGTCTCAATAGAACCATTAACACGCCATAAGCTGTAACCAATCAACTGATACAAATATGGGTAACCTTTCGAGCCGTTTGCAGCTTTCACGGCGAGTTCATCACTTATTCCTGGAATCTCTTTAAGGTAAACGTCGACAATTTGTTCAATTGTGATCGGAGAAAAATAAATATTGGGAACTCTACTCAAAAACGACAACGATATATCATCGTTCATTTCTTCAATTGCCCAGGGAAGGCCGGCTCCGATAAAATAAACCGGCAAGTTATCTGCTATGTTTTTAAGTGCACCAAAAAAAATTCTTAATGACTCGGAAACCCTTTGAATCTCATCGATTTCAACTATTAAAAACATGCCTAGTTCTTGATATATTTTGAGTAGCTTAGAAAAGGTTGTTTGAAACGAATTTGAAAAATGGTCATTTTTCAACGAAGTGAGTGATATATCAAAAAGTTTCAAATCCACTTTGTTGACTTTTAACGTTTTCTTATAATCAACTGGCAAAGCTTCGAAAGACTGTTCGTAGATATTGTTTAAAATATCATCATCCGAATTGACTAATACCACGTTTACAACATTAGATTGCAGCCTTGATTGTAGATATTTTAACGCCGTGGTTTTTCCAGATCCTCTTAACCCGGAAATAATATTCCCTGAAATTGACTTGTCACCAAATCTAGATGCAGCAAAAGCGTTGTCATAAAGCTCGTTTGAATTGTTGATATAAGTTTCAGGATTAGAAAAATAATCAATCGTAAAAGGGTTTCTGTTCTTTTCAGTTGCCATTAAAGTGATTATAACTTTTTTCCAAGGGGGTATAACTGGCGTTATAACTTTTATAACCAAGGGTATAACTGGCGTTATAACTTTGAGATGCGGTTAAATGAAAATATCGCCGATGCGCACGTCAAATAAATTAAGAAGGACAAGTTATCGAGACTTGTCTTTTGCTTTAATTGGGAAAACTAAAATCTCTAATACTAGTATTGGTGCCATCATAAATGGATTTAAACCAATCCAGTAACCAAGAGGGAACAATAGGTAAACGCCAAAAGCTAATAACACGAAAACAATAATGATTGAGCTAAAAACAATTGAAGCTGTTTTTTTAATCCAAATCGAATAGACAAATTGGAAAATGCCAATTGATAATTCTGCGACGAACGCTAACGTAATAACCAAAGGTAACCAGTTATCGCTACCGCCAAAATAAGGAATTGGTAATCCAGCGTCAACAAAGCCAATTGTTGCATTCGGAGCCCGAAACGTCGCCCAGAAAGTGACAAACATCGCCATCGTTAATGCGTAATTCCAAGTCCAAAACTTTGCTGATTCCTTGGGCTTAATGAACTTTAATATTACATCGGTTATTAAATATACAAATCCAACGATTAATAAAAGCTGAGGTAGAGTCATACTAATAAATCGATTCAACAAAGTCCATTCCCACGACTGCATATGAATCATGATGTTCCACATCTGACTCGTTAGGATCAATCCACCGCCGATTCCATTAGAAATTTGTAAGCGACGCATACCTTGAATGAATAGGTAATATCCCGCATAACCTAACCAAAGCACAGTGCTAACTGCTATTCCGCTAGTTTTTGGGTTTTGTGCCCAGAGATTCAAAAGTTGAGACCAGGCAAGCACGATGAATAGTGGGAGGACAATTGTCGCTACTACCAAAATAATTCTTGTATTCTTTTTTAGCATTTGTTTACATTAACACAATAAAACCCCATCGTGAGATAGGGTTGATAGCTAAAATAAATTTTCTTGTCCTTCAGTAGTTAAAACATAGAAAAGCGGCGTGAGATGCAGACCAATACCTCTGTTTGCCATGCGATACTTACCAAGATACAAAGTAAAGTCTTGAGCCGGATATGAAATTGATTTTGAATGATTAATAGATGCGGCTGTTTTCTTATTTGGTTTTTTAGGATTCACAATCGGAATCGTAAGCGTCGTGCCACTAGCAGTATAACCATTCTCTTCACCATTCCTTAATGACTTACTGACGGTATTTAGTATTTCGTTTTCAAAAGTACGCTGGTCTTGATGCCCAATTTTATATAGGATGATGTAATTTCTAAAAAAATACGCACTTACAAAAATAATGAAATAACCTTCCAGATATCCCCAAGTGGTATTAACTTGGGTAATCGTCACAACTACCATTAGAAAAATTGCAGACACTAATAAAGTAATTGCAACTGCTAAATACCCTTTCGTTGATTTCTTATAATCGTTTTGCATTTGGACCCCAGATTTATGAATCAATTTGGTCAATTCATCTCGGGAAATTCCGTTATATTGTTTTTTGGATTTTGCCATACATATAGTTTATCGTTGCAATTAAAAAGTCCGTGGTAAATTCCACAGACTTCCAAATTATTTTTGTTCAAATTGATTATATTTAAGAGCTTCTTCGGGGAGTAAGCTAACTTTCAATTGAGTTCCGTTTTCCAAATATTCAGTAGAAAGAACATTGTATTTAGAGTTAATTTCAGACACAATATCGCCTCTATCAAAAGGAATCAGTAACTCTACTTCAACAATTTTCCCAAACAATTCTTGGGTAATTAACTCGACAAAAGCTAGCACAGACTTTTCGTCTCGGGCACTAGCAGTTAACGTATTACCGTTTCGATCTGGGTAAGACATCTCAGTTTTGTCGGCCTTGTTATAAATAACTACCATTGGAACCTGATCAGCTCCAATTTCTCGAAGAGTCTGTTCAGTCGTGTCCATCATTTCTTTATAGTGAGGATCAGAAACGTCGACAACTTGAACCAACAAATCAGCGTTAATGGCTTCTTCTAAAGTTGAGTGGAAACTAGCGACTAAGTCATGGGGCAAGTTGGAGACAAATCCAACCGTGTCGGACAATAAAATTTGTCTCTTGTTTGGCAACTTAATAGCGCGAACAGTTGAATCAAGAGTCGCGAACAACATGTCTTTTTCAAAAACGGTTTTATCATCGTTTTCTGATTCGACGCCATAGTTTTCAATCATCTTGTTCATCCAAGTTGATTTACCAGCATTGGTGTAACCGACTAAAGCGACTCTTGGCAAACCGGATGCATCACGTTGCTTTCTTTGCGTGCCAGATGCTTCAATTACATCCTTTAATTCGCGCTTAATGCGAATGATTTGATCCTCGATCACACGACGACTCAATTCAAGTTTGGTTTCACCTGCGCCTCGGGAGGTAAATGAACCTCCTCCGGCTCCACCTTGCTGATCTAATTCGTTGGCTAGCGAGGTATGCAGTCTAGGTAATTGATATTGTTTTTGAGCAAGACGTACTTGAAGTTTTGCAACTTTAGTTTGAGCACGGGTTGCGAAGATATCCAGAATTAAAGCGGTTCTATCGACAACTCTAATGCCGTGGCCAATCAGTTTTTCTAAGTTTCTAATTTGAGTGGCCGTTAAATCATCATTTGAAACAACCAACGTAGCATCAGTAGCAGCGACTAATTCTGACAATTCTTCAATTTTTCCAGAACCGAAGTAAGTGCCAGAAACTGGTCGATCTAATTTCTGTGTGATTATCCCAACAACTTCTAAGTTGTTAGCCTCCGCAAGATTTTGGAATTCTTCAAGGGTGTAATCAATCGTGTCGGCATCTTTTTGCTTTTCAACAGCAGCTAAGATGACTTTTTGTATTTCAGGTTTTGTTTCGTAATTTTCTCTAACCAAAAGGGGTCCTCCATTCTATTGTTTATTTAGAATTTCTGTTCTTCATGGCGGAATACCTCCTTGGATATGAGTTTTTCCCATATCACTTGCTTAATAGTTTACACGCAAGCGGCCAAAAGCGTTTACATATAAGGTTCTAGAAGCGAACTCCACCGTCCACAATTGTGAATTAGTTGTAAAATTAACATTACATTTACAAAGGGGTTTCATGGACAATTTAGAAGACTTCAGCAAAGCCTATCAGGAGCTTGGAAAAAAACTCGGTCAATTCGCTAAGAAAAATAATACTGACGAACTGCTACATCAAGTTAGTAGCGCAGAAATTGAAAATCAAAAACTTAAGGACCAAATTAAACAACTAAAAACTGAATTAGGTGTGGCACAAAGAGCTAAAGATGATTATCAATCTGCCCTTTTTGCTAAGACAATTGATGAGAAAACGTCTTTATTGTCGTCGAACCAAAAAAGACTTGCCAAAATTATTTCCGCAAATAGCGAACTCAATTTCAGCGGCTTGGACAAATTGGAAAAACAAATTAATTCAACGTTGAGAAGTTTCAATCGTGCGACGGATAAAGAGAATTCAGAATTCGAATCAGAAATTAAATATGGTTTGATGAATCTTCAAACACGAGTTACGAATCAACGCAAATCACTCCTTAAAAAACAATCGGAAACTCGAAGTCAGTTGTCCGCACAAAATCTAGAAGTTCATCAAAAGATGATCGAGGCACCAATTTCCAAAAAAGCAATTCGAGAAGACGTTAAGAATTCAAAATTGGAATCTAATTTAGGGTTGAAGATTTTTAGTTACATTGGAATCTTCTTTATTTTCCTAGCTGTCATAAGCCTCGGGACGATTTTGGTTCGTTATATCAACAATATCCTTAGTATGCCAGTCAAAGGTGGTCTTCTTTTCTTAGTTCCTTTGATTTTCCTCGTAGTTGGTCAAATCATGCGAAAGAAAAACCGCTATTACTTTGGCCTAAGTTTAATAGGCGGCGGAATCGGCCTCTTCTATATAGTTGTCTTTATTAATTACTTCGTCATGAAAGTTATGCCAAGTAGTTTAGCCTTCGGTCTCTTGGTGTTAGGAAGTATCGGAAGCATTTTCTTAGCGCTTATCTATAAAGAACTTGCTATTGCAATGTTGGCAACAGTCGGTGGATACATTCCAGTCATCACTTATTGGTCCATCAATGGGATGACAAACACCAGCTTATTGATCGCCGAACTTTATATTTTTCTTATCTCACTCTTTGGAGTTTTGCTTTACGAAAAGTTCCACTGGAACAGCCACTTGATTTTAACTTTCGTACTCGCGATTCCTTGGGTTGCAACCACTGTCAGTCTTAACATTCAAAATCCGTTTGTTGAGTATTTGTATACGCTTATTTTCTTAGTTCTATTTGCTAGTCCCGTAATTATTAAAATTGTCAAAAAAATCCAAGTCGATACAGTACAAGTTTGGATCTCAGTTGCTGCTCTAATCTTTTACTATCTATTCCCGACAGGAGACATGTCTCGACTATCGACAACTTTGATTGAAATTTTTAGCTCAGCAATTGCATTCGCAATGTATTGGGTCTTCTACAAGTACCGGAGTTTTTATACATATTCGCCAGAAGCTATAGTTACTTGGGTTATTACTAATATTTCTATTTTCCTAACCATAATTGGCATCCCTGCCATTTTTGGTCAACGCCATTCAATCAACAACATTACTTTTGCCGTATTAGCTTTGTTATATGTGTTTATCTGGCTTCTAATGTCGAACAACCTAATGTATAGAATTTCAGCTCAAGTTCACTTGGGGATTTACTTTATCGTTATGCTTACATCTTTTGGCAGAAGTATTCCAGAACAGGTTTGGATGTTAGCCATTATACTTTCGGTATATGCTTTGATTCTTTATAGAGGTTCGTCACTCTCTATGACCGAAGATATAGTTCTGAATAGCGGCATTTTTATCAATCTTTTGTTGGCCATTACAGCTGTTCAGAATAAATTCTTTGATCTTAATTCGGGACAAATCCTATTACTGTTCTTGATTTTGGCACTCCTTTTGTCGCTTTGGAAACCATTTAGCAAATACTACTTACCGCAAGGATTATTCGTATTAACCGGCGTTTTAGTTTATGGAAATAACACCGAACAATTACATGCTTTTGGTGATGTAGTCGTTTCACTTATTTCTAATCTGTTGATACTAGTAACTGCAACTGTATTTGGGTATAAGCTAGTCAAGCTCGGCAAATTGATTACGACTTACCTTGTTCTAGCAATTATGTCTCTATTCCTATTAAGCACAACGATCCTAGCTTACGTAAATATTAAGTTTGATTCACTTTCAATCATATTGGATCTATTGTATGCGGCTGTTACTTTTGGCTTTATTTTCTACGGACTAAGTAGAGGCGACCGCATCTTAAGAAAAGTCGGACTAATTGCAACTTTGATCGTCATGGCTAAATTAATTCTTCTAGATTCTGCAGCAACAACTTTGATTGGCCGTTTTATATCGTTCCTAGTATTCGGCATGATCGCGCTTCTCATTTCTTATCTGTATCAAAAAGCACTTAATAGAATTGAACAGAAGAATGATTAGTGGTTTGGATTATTTACACAGTCAGTTAAAAATATTCAGAGCGTGGAATGCCACGCCATAAAAGATGAAAACCCGAACAGGATCCTGTTCGGGTTGGTATCCAAGACAATGTGAAAATGAACAAATATGACAAGTTGAAATTGTACATATTTGTTCATTTTTTCTTACCGTTTGGCCTACCAACCAGTACCTAATAGATGTAATGATTCTTGTAGTTTTCTTATAGGAGAAAGTAAGGCTTTTTTAATTCCATTTTTAGTTAATATGTTTACTCCACCATAGGCTTGAAGGATGTTTATTGGAT
>JAISIV010000059.1 GCA_031261865.1 Lactobacillaceae bacterium
AAATCCATTCCGTTTAATTTGACTTGATCATTGTTGATTCTGTTCACCAAATTTGAGGGATAAACAGCATCTGTGACGGCATCCTTGTAAGAAACTGAACCATCTGAATTAACAATAGGCAATTTAAAAATTGTTGAAATAAAACTTGAGGCTTCCTCACCAAAAACAGTTGTATTGATTTGATGAGATCCTGGGTTAGTTTTATTTCCGTTTTCAGTTCTTGGGCCAGTTTGCAATACAACGCCATAATCACTTGAAAATTGAGCAATACTCTTAGCAAGTGGTGTATTGAAGTTCGCAAAATCATTGCCAGCTTGTGTTTCAGGAGTATAAAACTGCAATGTCCAATTGAGTGACGAAGGGTATACCACAACATAAATATCTTTAGGCACCTGCGTCAACAAACCGTTCAAACGATTCAAAGCATTTTGATCCATCAAGGCATTTAACAATTGATTAGTGGAATAACCATTTTCAACACCCCAAGCCTTTATTTTTGAAACGTCGTCATCATTGTATATTCCATAATAATGTTGTAGGTCTGATACCGTCGACTTATAGAATAAAGTTTTACTGTCAGCACTCAGATAATACTTAAGAGTGTCTGAAGTATTATCAACCAAGGCATTTAATGATTTAGCGATATCACTACTAGGGTCGACTGCGGGCTTAAAAGGTAAGTTTTCAAATTTATTAGTTTGCGTTTCAGTAGAAGTAGCTGAAATCGGCGTAACAGACGGTACGGCGGCAACCGTTGAAGTATTCGAGTCACTTTGAGGAAAATAAATAGACTCGCTGGTGGAAATTTGAGTCTCGGCATCTGGTTGGGCCTCACTTATCACCACGGCAGCAAAGGTTGATTGAGTACTCTGAGCGACATCATTAATCGAAGTTGCAATAACGGACGTTCCTTGAGCATCAGCTACGGCCTTAATATTTAAGTTAGTGAGCGTTGAATCGTTCTTCTCGTTTGCAGGTGAATTAGTTTGGTTTACAGTATCCGTCACATCTGCAAAAGCATTAACGTTGGCCAGAGTAGCCGCAATTCCCGCGGCAGCCGCAGTCACCCAAAGTTTTCCGGATTTATATAATTTAACTCTCATTGTTTCCCTCCAAAATAGAACAAATTCATCATTTGTTCATAATTTATGTATAAATTTTACACCTGGTTGTGAATTATGTCATCATCATACGTCCCCCTCTAGCGAAGGGACGAAAATTGGCGTGGTTATGGGGTTTCTGGTTTAAATAGGAATTGTGAAAATTCTGTGAACTTCGTAAAAATGAAACAAAAAACCGTTGAAAACGAATTCAACGGTTAAATTTAAGTTCGATGCAAGAATTACTTACGACGAGCTTCTTTAATACGAGCTGCCTTACCATGCAATGCACGTAGGTAGTACAACTTTGCACGACGTACGCGACCATGACGAGTAACTTCGATGCTGTCAACACGTGGAGAGTGAAGTGGGAATGTACGTTCAACACCTACACCAGATGATTCCTTACGAACAGTGTAAGTAGCACCAATTCCAAATCCTTTACGCTTGATAACAACACCTTCGAACATCTGAACACGTTCACGTTCACCTTCGACGATACGAGCAGCAACACGAACAGTGTCACCAGAACGGAAGTCAGGGATATCAGAACGAAGTTGGTTTGAGGCAACTTTTTCAAGTAATGCGTTTTGCTTCATAATATTTTTTCCTTCCAACGAAAACATTGATAAATATCAGAATCGATATCCAGCGCAATATTAGTAATTGGCGCTTGCCGGGATGACAAATAGCCAACGAATAGTATATCAAAAATCGCTGACCAAAACTCACTTCGTTAGAATATGAGCCTTCTTCATTTCTTCAATATTATGAGATCCAGTCAATTGCATAACGATATTGAATTCCATAGCCAAGTGATTGAATGCATCAGATACTCCTTGGGCTCCGCCTAAATTCAATGCCCATAACATCGGACGCCCAAGAGCCACAACATCAGCTCCTAGTGCAAGAGCTTTTCCGACGTCTTCACCACGCCTGATTCCTGAATCAAAGACAATCGGCACTCTTTTACCTACGGCTTGTGCGATGCTTGGTAATACATCTATTGAACCAGGGGCACCATTTAATTCGCGACCGCCATGGTTCGAAACCCAAATTCCATCTGCTCCAAAATCAATTGCAGCAACGGCATCTTCAGGATCTTGAATTCCTTTAACGAAGACTGGCAAACCATGCGCCATTGACTTTACTTTTTTAATATCAGCCAAATTCAAACTTTGCCGAGCTTTAGCGTAAATGTCAGCAATGTTCATACCCTGGCCACTTCCGGCAGCGTTCGAAAATGATGCTAAATTCTCCATTGGAATTGGGAAAGTGAAACCAGTTTTGATATCGTCTTCGCGGTATCCTCCTAGGGTTGCATCGGCCGTTAAAATGATGGCTTTGTAATTATTTTCGTAGGCCATATTCAAAAGATATTGATTGAAATTGTCATCGTCTGACATGTAAAGCTGGAAAAACTTCGGTGTGCCAGGGTTCTCATTTTCAACTTCGTCGATTCGAGCGTTTCCATAAGTTGAAACTGACATAATCGTGCCAGCCATACCGACGCCCTTTGCAGAAACTTTTTCGCCACCTTCATGCATTAATCCGTGGGCCGCAATCGGTGCTCCGATAATTGGCATTGAAAGAGGTATCCCTAATAGTTCGGTTGTCATATCCGGTTTTTCAATATTTTGAAGAACTCTGGGAACTAATTGGAAATGATTAAAAGCCTTTCTGTTTTCATCCAAAACTTGTTCATCAGAAGCGGCCCCGGCTACATACCCGAAAGCTCCAGGCTCCGTATTTTCCTTAACTCTATCTCTTAAACTTTCAAGATTTAATATGTCGATATGCTGTTCGGCAGTACTAGCAGTGTATTCCATTTTTTCTTCTTTCTGCCTGTTTTTGCAGGTTGACCCCATTATAGTTCTCTAGGTTAAAAAGAAAAAATTAAGGAATAAATCATATCCTCTATCTCAAAATCATCAATTTCTAGAAGTTTAGTAGCTGATGAATCAGTCGAATCGAACTCTCCGGTAATCAAGGCACCGTTTCTAGCTGAATTTTTAAAATCATTCCATAGGCTGGATAATACTATTTCGTTCTTTACTCCCACCCAGCCTAATTCATAATCCTTTCCGTCATCGAAAATAATCAGGTATCCGCTAATACCCTCTTTATCGAAGTAGAATCTGGATGAATACTGATTCATCGAAGGATCGTTAAATGTCAGTTGTTCGATATCCTCCGTAGAAAATTTCATTGGAGGATTTACAAGGTGAGAATTTTTATAGTGCTTAATGAAATATTTATAAAAATACCCTTTTTGAGAAACGGACAGTTCATCCGCTGCAAGTGATGTTCTTGGATTACTTTTTAAATGCGAAACAGTTGATGTACCAATTACAGTTTTTCGGAACTCTTTGAAACCTAATTCCTTGGCCTTTTTGACGTCTTCAATATTATTAGTTTTAAAAACTAATCCAGAATACCCTTGTTCTTTAGCCGCTTTGATATCATCAGAAAAATTTGTTAACCCGTCTAATAAAGCATTGGTTGGGTGGTAAGAATTAAGTGAAATCATAATCTATATATTAATTGACATAAAAAAATTCGCCATAAAAGCGAATTTTTCAGCTAATAAAGGTTAAGGAATAATCGTAGTTCCATCCCCGTGTTTTAAATAATTGTGCAAATTGTCCAAAGAAGTAATCACTGCTGGATTTCGACTAGCGCGGACATAATCAATACATGCGCGAACTTTAGGTTCCATGGAACCTATTCCGAATTGTCCATCTTGCAAATAATGCTCCATGGTATCAACGTGAACTTCTTTTAAATCATCTTGATCTGGTTTGCCATAATT